>DATMNR010000187.1:0-10305 GCA_035568795.1 Ktedonobacteraceae bacterium | reverse complement strand
CGTCGCTCAGCCGTACCACAACTGGAACCCTGTGGCCGCACATAGAGGATGTCAGTACCAGCAAACAAGACCTTCCCGAGGGAAGAAGTGCTGGGATCATCGTGCAGCGTATAGCAGAGGGCCGTCGGGTTTGGCTCAACTGGACAATCAATCAGCTGGTAATGCTGGAGAAAATGCACTTGAAACGGATCCCGATCGCTTGTGGGGGTCGGCGATGGCGTTGAGGTTGGAAGTTTGAGAGTCGTTGGGGCTGCTTTGGGTGTGGAGCTGCTTGGTGTCACAGCTTGGGATGCACCACAGGCAGCCAGGAAGCACAGACTCAGAACTACGAAGACCGACACCGAACGTTCTTTCATCAGGCATCTCCACTTCTTCCCCTCTCGTTGAGAGAGTCGTCGTAACAAACAGGAGTGAGTCCAGGCCATGAGCTTCCATCACCTGCGGCCAGCTTGCCACTGCTAAAGATACGTATAAAGAGAGCAAAAACTCTCAGCTGGCTGTAGTAGAGATCCATAGGTGTTTGGACGCTGTCATGCTTGAAAGCCTGACCCGCCTTTAGAAACACAGATCTCGCGATTGTTCTCTTTGATGGCAGCGGCCCCTTTGAACGAGCGTACCTCCCTGCAAGATAGTTCAGCTGGCAAGGCACACATCCACGTTCCATCATCTTGCTCCATAATCATATATGGTATGATACAGTGTACATCTGCTCTGCATTGCTTTGAGCATAAAAGGAGCCAGGAGGTGGGTTTGGCCCGCCTTCCCGACGCCGGAAATGTGACACCAAATTTGACACCAACGCTGATGAATTCAGACGACAAAGACGAACGAAAATCGAGCGTGTAGACACGCAAGGGAAACGACAGTGAGCACGGAATCAGAGAGAAGCACACACCTGACGCACCTGGATGAGAGCGGCAATATTCACATGGTCGATGTAACCGATCGACCAGAAACACTGCGCGAATCTATTGCTAAAGCACGGGTGCGCCTTGCGCCGCATACTATTCACCTGATCGAGACCAACCAGGTATCGAAAGGCAATGTCCTGGAAGTAGCAAAAATTGCTGGAATTATGGCTGCAAAACAGACTTCACAACTCATTCCTCTCTGCCATCCTTTGCCAATGACGCACATCGATCTACAATTCACAGTCGACAGCAATCAGGGAGTTATTCATATCGAGGCGCGAACACGCACAACTTATAAGACCGGAGTGGATGTGGAGGCACTCACTGCAGCAACGATTGCCGCACTTACGATTTACGATATGTGTAAAGGGGTGGATACAACTATTACACTTGAACAGGCGTATGTCGCACGAAAAAGCGGAGGAAAGAGCGGGACAGTCGAATTTGAACCACAACCACTTGGGGAATAAACCTGTCGTTCTATCTGATAACCTTAAGTATTGCCAAAATTGACGTGGAAACGCGCCGAAAACTGCAATCATTTCAAAGCGTGCCGCCAGGCTGGCTCTGAGGGCTATAGCATCTAACTTTCCGCTTTCGCAACTCCGCGACAGAATAATTAGGAAAGAATGGAGAAGGAGATGTATCGGGTCCGGCGCGTCAACATTGGCAAAACAGCGCACCTAGACGCGCTTGCCCATGCCGCGGGAGAAGTCTATAGCCGCACGCTCGTCTTCTTCTGGCGTACGGTGCGCCACCAGGGGGTCTGGCTCAAGCCGAAATCGCTCATGCGCCTCATCCCCAAAGATAGCAACGGCCTCTTGCACGCCCATACCGTCGATGCCACGATCCAGGCGTTTTTCTCGGCCCTCTCTTCCTGGCGAGAACTCCAGCAAACCGACAGGAACGCCCGACCGCCGCACCGCCGCAAGCGACATTTCAAGGTCGAGTATAAGTCGAGCGCCATCCGCCTCAAGGAAGGCTTCCTCATCCTTTCCAATGGTCGAGGCACGGTGCCGCTGAGCATCCCCTGGAAATGGAGCCTTCCCAAAACGGTCGTGATCCACTGGACAGGGGCCGGGTACGAGGCGATTGCCACCTACAAGATTTGTGGACCAGATCTGCCAGAGGAGGAAGATGAACCAGACGAAAAGAGGCGCAAAGAGGAGTGCACGGCAGGTATTGATCCCGGTGAAATCCACCCGGCAGTCTCCTACGACGGACAACACTGCCACCTGATGAATGGCCGCTACCTGCGTTCGTTGCGGCAGTACCAGAACAAGCTCATCGAGCGGTTTAATAAGCTGATCTCCACCACCAAGCAAGGAAGTAAGCGTCGCAAGAAACTGGTCAAAGCCAAGAAGAAACACCTGAAGAAGGTCAAGCGCAAGATCACTGATGTCGAGCACAAGCTCACGAGCTACCTGGTCAAAACCCTGAGAGAAGATGGGGTCGAGAGGCTGGTGATTGGCGATGTGCGAAACATCCGACACGATCTCGATATCGGCTCCACACACAACCAGAAGGTGCATCAGTGGAGTTTTGGCAGCATCCGGCACAAACTCACCTACAAGGCAGAGCAAGCTGGGATGCGCGTCACGCTCCAGGAAGAGTGCTACAGTTCCCGAACGTGTCCAGCCTGTGGGCATCGCAGGAAGAGCACTCCGGCCGGGAGAGTCTTCCGCTGCGTCAACAAACAGTGCAGATGGCGAGGACACCGGGACGTGGTGGGAGCTTTTAACATAAGAGCAAAGTATCGTGGCGAATTCGGTGGCCGCCACGTAGTCGGGGCGATGGCACCCCCCACCGGCTGTGGGTACGTTCCGCAGCTTCTTGCAGGACCATCCTCAAGCTGATCCTGCAAGAAGCTGCGGGGGCCGAAAGTCGCCGCAGAGTGTCACAACTAGTAAATCCAATGCCATGTCAGGTGTCAGGCGACTGCGCTTCAGAGCGGCATCAGTCGACAATAATTCGCGATAAGCCCCTTCAAGCTGTGCCGGACTAAACCTTCCAATCTGGCGCAGCGCCTTTTCAGCTACGAAAGGCGCCATTCCTGTGGCTGAGACAATTTGAGAAACACGTAGCCCATCATCGGCAAGCTCTTTGACCAGCAACAGTGATCTTACCTGTGACGTGATCGTGCTGATCAGTTTGAGTGGTGGTTCCCCATCAGCAAGCAAGTCATGCAGTATATCAAGCGCCTGTTTGCGATTGCGCTGCGCAAGCGCGTCAGTCAGATCAAAAATACGTGCCTCTTGTACCTGCGTTGATAACAGGCGCACATCTTCAACTGTGATGGTTGCGCCTGGTCCAACATAGGTAGCCAGTTTTTCAAGTTCATTTGCCAACAAACGAAGCTGATTACCAATGAAATTGGCCAATATAGTAGTCGCATCTGAGGTGATTTTCACACTAAGACTGTTTGCTCTTTTGTTGATCCAGTTTTCAACAGCGGCTCCCCTGGGGAGTGTACATTGAATAATTTTTCCATGCTCTTCCGCGGCTTTGAGCAATGGGCTGCTGGAAGTAAGTTCTTCATCGGCCAGTACTATCAGTACCGTAGTTTCTGGAAGTTGTTCAATATACTCGGCGAGACTCTTTTCAAAACCTGCCCGTGTATCGGTGCGATTTTTACTTCCCTTTTTGCCTCTTTTGGTTTTGCTGCTTTTTTCAGACATTTGTTTTGTTTCCCCACTATCCTCCCCACGCCTGCGTTTGGGGAGCCCTTCAAGGATAACAAGTCGCTGATCTGACAGAAAGGGGAAAGTATTACAAGTAGCGGTGATGGTCATCAAATCGACCTCACCGCCCAAGTAGGTATCCTGGTTATAATCGAAGTTTCCCTGCTGGCTAAGCTTTTTTAGATGCTCATGGCAGGTAAATTCATCATTACCATGCAGTAGATAAAACATGCCTGTTCGTTTTTCACTCGTGAACGACAACTGGCCTTCGATAATCCTTTGCGGTAAGGCGTGCTACGATCACGTCTGATATGATTGCAATGCTCAAGCCAAGCGCGGAGCAAAAGAGTAATGAGCCAAAGAAAGTTGCACCTGGATTGGCACCTGGTAACACCGTATCAAAGATCAACGTGCCTACCCAGGCAAGAATAATGAGAAAACCGAGAAAGCTCCCGATAAATCCGCCGATAACAACCACCATAGGTCTTTTTACAGCGCTCATCCAGTAGGCTAGAAAGAGTACTATTGGAAGCGAAAGGATAAAACCAAGCAGGTCCGCCTCAAAGATACCTTGATGGTCAATAATCTGTAATGCTGGGCCGCCCATTATAGTGATGCCTCCTGAAAATACTTGATGTGTATTGAGTTCTGACCCAATTATACGGTAGAGAAGCAACTATGAGCAAGTCCTGTAATACTTCACTCATTCATCCTGATCCTCAGGTAAATTGCAACATGGAGCAAAGAAATACGTATACATTTCAGAAGCAAATTGGTAAACTGGTGTAGGGCTACTGTGGAAACAAGAATCAATGGATCCGCACATGCAAGGATAAAGCAGAAATTGACGCCTTTACACTCAACAAAGAATGAGGCAATACATGATGAATAGAGACCGATTAACAAGAGGCAGATCCTATACTGACACCCAGACGAGATTGGGGCTACCTGAACGCGTGGAAAGCGCTTTAGTCTATCCTTTGAGTTTACTCCTTGGATTGTTTGTCCCTGTAATAGGCTGGATACTGGCCTGGTTACTTGGCTTAGGCGTCTTCTACTTTGAGAGGAATCGCAATGTACGCAGACATGGGTTGCAATCAGCGTTTGTTTTTGGCACACTTTCGGTCATATTGGCAGTACTAGGCGTGCTGAAACTTTTCCTGGGTGGGATCTTTGTGATCGGAGGTATGATCGCTTTCGGTCTGGGACTGCTTACATTTGTAGTCTTTTGGGTGATGATAATCCTCGCCGTCTTCTTGACAGTCATGGCCTTTATGAGGCCAGATTATCGCCTGCCTTACATCAGCAGGTTGATTGATAGAATGATCTAACAATTCTCATCACGGTAGAGCATCCCCAGGGTAATCCCGAAAACAAAGTGACGAACTATGTTCTGTAGAAATGAAGTCCACGTTGCGAGTTTTGGTAGTTCGCCACTTTTTATCATCGGGTGGTATTTATCCGCAATTGGAGTTAACCACCACGCGGAAAGAATGAATAATTCCCCAAAAATAGCCCCTTTCAACCAGTTTGGGCCTGGCAGAAAACGTTTGAAGATTGCCGCATAGATTTCACCAAGAAATGCTCCATTAAGCAGATGAAAAGTCCAGGCAAGGAGTGAATAGCTCTTTTTCTGTGCCCTTTTACCTGCAATCAAACCCTGAATGAAACGGATATCGTTGAAACGATTCCCTGTCAGAGCCATATCCCCCTCCATTGCTATAGTGTATGCTGCTGTTGCAAGTACACCTGCATAAGCGGCACGTCTGTATCGCCAGGGCTGCGGAATAACACGTTGTATGCTAGTTATCATATGTGCGTTCTCTTTCATGAAATGGTTGTTTAATCTTGTGCTACCTCCATTATAAAGACATCTATCAATGGGTCTTAAGGGTAAATCTTTGTATTGTTAACTGAGAAATTAGGGGGATTTTGTTACAGATTGCGCAAATTACCAGTTCTTTTTTATAGAGAGCTATTTAAGATAAACAAGAAATGTCAGGCGAACTGGCTTACGACGTGCTCCATTATATATAAATACCTCTTGCCTATAGTACTTTAGGGTGCCATTTAATATATGTATTGTATTATATCAATACGTCTCATCGTTACCTTGTAGTTGTTGTCAGTCAAGAAGAAGAATGATACACTGCGTTGACTGTTATTGTTTGGACACACAAATCGCCATCTGGCGGAAGTGAGGAACAGAAGTGATCACATGTAAGATCTGTGGTGAACCAGTGCAAGTTGGCCTGGCAAACTGCCAGCGCTGCGGTATGCCGCTGTACAGCGATAATCAACGAGAGATGGAACCGCACAAAGACTTCCGCGGCCAGACAGAGTTACCAACGTGGCTCGAATCGTTGCGCGTGAATGAGCGGTCAAATTCACCTGTTAGTGATCAAACTCAGTTTTCGATGTCCGACCTCGTCGATGAGGGAGCTTTGCCGAGTTGGATGCGTCCAGAGAATGCCGAGATGATGGAAAAAGGCAATTCAGGCAAGTATCCTGCCTGGCGTCCTGCATCGATGCCGGCGCCTCAAACCGACGAAGGGAACGTGCCGCCTGAGGGATTACCGGCTCGATCACTTATTGACGAACAATCTCTACCTTCCTGGGTACATTCTACAACCGGGGCAATGCCTGTTACGCCTGATAGCCAGAGAAACTTTTCTGCTGGGAGTCTCATTCAGCCCGATGATTTGCCTGATTGGATGAAATCGTTGCCGCAACCCCCACAGCCGTCTGCTCCTCAGAATACTGTTTGGGGCGATGCACAATACCCTACCAGTCAGGTTCGTGGAAATTCGTACACACCGGATCCAGCATATAGTAACTCAAATCCTCTACCTCAAAGTTTTCAAAACGAACCCTCTGGGTTCAATGCATCGTCGTTGCTTGATGCGAATTCGTTGCCAACATGGTTACGTGAGGGGGATCAAATACAAAGTTATGGCTCCAGTCAATCAGGACAAGACTCGACTGGAAATAGTGGCCTCACGGGATCGTCCTTAATCGATGCGAATGCCGTACCAGGTTGGTTACGTACGTATGATGATCAACAACAAACAAATATGCAGTCAATGGGAAATATGCGGTCTCAACCGAGCGGAACTGCTCCTCGCGTTGAAAATGTGCGTGTACCAAGTCGCCCTCGTGCCGAAATAGTTCCTCAAGAGCAGAGCGAAGTAGCTGCGAATGTCTTTTCGTCTGTGCTTGGTGTGGCCTCATCTGCTCCATATTTCCCCTCAACCTGGAGTGGCTCACAATGGAATGCACCATCACAGGAAGCAACGTTTCCCCCGCAGGGATTTCAGAGCGGACAGCCACAACCTCCTGCTGGAATGCAGTGGAATGCGCCAGTTCAACCTCCAGGTAATCCTGGCATCCCGCCAGTACAGGGATATAACCCTGCTATATATCAAGGGGGGCAGCAAGTTGTAAACCTTGCTGGAGGCAATCCAAGTTACTCGGGAATGCCACAACAGCCGCAACAACCACCAAATGGACCGAATATGCCAATGGCTGGTCAACAATCTAATACGAATGCGTCTAGTTCAAAACCGGTTAAGCGTGGATTCCTTGATACCATTCGTAGCTGGTTCAAATAGGAACCTATTTCCCTACGTTCAGATGAGAAAATGTTGTCCCAAAAATCTGAATGTATGAGGATATGAGAAGTTTGAAGGTTTCTAACCGATCGAATCTCTCATGGTCGTGGCAGAGAAAAAAGGATAGAGGAGATGTACACAGAAACTTACCTGGGGGAAGGACAGAGTCTGGCGAGTAGCCAATCCCCTGCATCTTCCAGTTCAATACTGGTTGCTGATTGCGGCACTGTATTCACAAAAGTTTCGCTGCTGGGTCTTGTTGAAGGGCAGTACCGCCTGATGGCGCGTGGCGAAGCGCCTACAACAGCCTCAGCTCCACATAAAGATATTACGAAAGGCATGGTCCAGGCAATCAATGAAATCGAATTTATCACTGGTCGCCGTTTCATTGACGATGGACATTTGATTTCACCTGAGCAGCCTTCTGGCGATGGAGCTGATCTATTTATCTCAACCATCAGTGCCGGGGGTCCGATACGCCTTCTAGTTGTGGGAGCTGTGAATTCCGCGCTTGAAGATCTTTCTATGCAGGCGGTTTCTGGTTTATATGCGGAGACCTACGCTTTACCATCTCCTTCTTTTCTGGCTGCTACTAACTCAACTTCAAGTACAGGCACTATGACTTCGGCATCTCCAGGCGCTCAGGGCCAATGGACTCCTGAACGCATTAACCTGGAATGGGAACGTCAAATTGTACGTATTCGAGAACTGCACCCTCATGCTGCCTTGATTGTTGGTCGTTCTGATGGTCCTGCCGGTCCTACTCCATTGCAAGAAGCTTGTCAGGTGATTATAAGAGGGGTACAAGAGCTAAAAAAATCTAACAATGGCAACACTTCTGCGACGTCTAATTCTAAAGATGCTGGCCTTACTCCACTCCCTGTTCTTTATGCTGGCGCTCCTCAGTATGTAGAAGCTGTGCGACGCATGTTAAATGGCTACGCTGAGGTCACTCGGGTTGAAACTCTTGTCTCTCAGGAACAGCTTGGTCCAACAAGTATGGCTGCCACAGCTCTTTATGAACGAGAGGTAATACGGCGCGTTCCTGGCTACGATCATATGCTGACGTGGTCGAGTTCTGCTCCTGTTGCAACTGCCAGCTCCCTAAGCAGTCTGGTACGTTTTCTCGCTCAGCATTATACCATGAATGTAACCGCGGTAGACGCTGGTGGAACTACTACTACCGTTATGATGGCAGGCGAACGTGGTGAGTTTCTCCCTCTTGTAAGCTCTGGTATAGGGGTAGGCCCTGGACTAGGTGCTATTCTCGAAAAAGCTGGCATACAACGTATAACCCGCTGGTTGCCCTTTAGAATTACTGAAGATGAGTTACGGCAGTATGTTCTCAACCGCACGCTGCATCCTCAGGTAATACCAACAAGCCTTCGTGATCTACAAATTGGGCAGGCCTTTACTCGAGAAGCAATTATTCTTACAGTTGAAGCTACAAAACAATACCGATTCAACCAGTTTGATGCTGATTTGATCCTGGCGACAGGTGGATTTCTGGCCCATACACCAAAATTTGGGCAGGCAGCGCTTATGCTACTTGATGCGCTCCAACCACGGGGTGTTACATCCATGGTTTTAGATCGCACAATGCTAATCGCACAACTCGGTGCTGTTGCCACTATCGCTCCAATTGCTGCCGTGCAGGTGAATGAAAATGATGCTGTGATGCACCGACTGGGTACCTGTGTCATACCTTACGGTGATTTACCTCAGGGGCAGGTAGCCCTACGAGTTGGAATCGAATTTAGCAATGGACGGCAGGTGACTGCCGAGGTAATGAGTGGTTCTATAGAAATCATTCCACTACGTATTAATGAACAGGCCATGCTCACGCTCTATCCTGCACCTGGTGTTGATGTGGGACTTGGCCCGGGTGAGCGAGCAAGGGCCGCCGAAGAGATTGATGGTGGACTGGTGGGATTGGTAATCGATGCGCGTGGTAGACCTCTCGTTTTCCCTTCTGACGAAACCGAGCGTCATGCTCGCCTGGTACAATGGATGCAAGTCTTTGGAGCCTGATCAAGAAGCCGTCACTATCATCGATACATCTCGCTAACGCCGGCGCGCTGCTATTTCTACGCCGCTACAGTGTAGTACTCAGGTGAGAGGAACGTAGAAAACTTGCCGTGCGGGAGATTAATATATGACCTATCCCCTTGGGTGGTCCACTATCCCACAAATGCTTATTCGGAGAGAGCGCTGGCCTGGTGGTTACAATACCAGGGGCAGTGCTCTTGTCTATCCAGGTCAAGAAGTAAGGGCAGATCAACCTGTGATTCGTCTGGAAAAGCTCGATAACGACAGGTCTGCTCGTGAGTTTTCAGGCAGTATTGCGCCATCTTCACCTCTTGTTAGCCAATTAGTCGGGGATCATACTACACACAAAGATATTCATCTTCACGTCCAACAGAGGGATGCCATCATCCTGGCAGGTATGAAAGGAAGAGTCGTTGAAATTACGCACAGAGGCGGCGTAATTATTGAAACCAGGGCTGCGATCATCCAGGGAACAATCGGTGTTGGAAATCAGGTAGCAGGAATTTTAACTTTCTGGAATTCAAACTACGCACTTCAGCCCTCCAGTGCTGGATCTGCAAACACATCTATAGAGGCTTCTTCTTCGCTTCCGATTGCTGCACCCAAAATTCTCGTGGTTCCTGGACCGCTTAATTTTGCTATGCTGCGACAGGCAATGAATACGGGCTTTGCTGGCATCGTTGCCAGCAGTATCTCAAGTCGTGACCTGGAAAGTTTTCTCGGCACCAATTTGATTGCACTGATTAATAGTATGGATATCGAACTAGCATATGAGACCTTGCCACCTCTTACCTTACTGCTTACAGAGGGTCTTGGTACGGTTGCCATGCCTCCTCGCACTATCAATCTACTCCACCAATATCAGGGATCGATGGCTCTTCTCTCAGGAATGACCTTTATCCGTCACTCGATCTATCCTGAACTCATCATTTCCCTACCAGTACAAGAAAAGCAACAGAGCTGGCGGTCAGTATTACCTGATCCCACATTAATTGTTGGCTCGCAGGTGCGAATATGTAGTGGTAGTTACGAGGGAGCTATAGGCGAAATCGA
>DATMNR010000186.1:0-5882 GCA_035568795.1 Ktedonobacteraceae bacterium | reverse complement strand
ATTTTCAACTTGTCTCGGGCCGCATTGACCACGCAATTGACGGGTGGCCTCGATAATGAGGAAGATGCCACGCATACCTGGATGATTGGATGATAAACCCCCACCATCAGTATTGACGGGTAATTGGCTACCCAATGCAATGCGGCCTTCCTGTACAAATGCTCCTCCCTCGCCTTTCTTACAAAATCCCAGATCTTCAAGTAACAAGAGTACAGTAATGGTGAAAGAATCGTATATCATCGCCATATCAATATCACCTGGTGTAATTCCAGATTCTGCGAAAGCTCATGGTCCGGTAATTGCTGCGGCGGTGACGGTCAAATCAGGCATTTGTGAGATCTGAGCGTGGGTATGGCTTTCACTACTTCCCAGTACAAAAATGGGAGAAGCAGTCCGTATGGCAGAATCTACTCAACCAAAACCGTTACCAGTTGTAACCGAAGAGAATCATCCTTTCTGGAAAGGATGCCAGCAAGGAAAATTACTGGTACAACAGTGTAGTGAATGTCATCACTACCAGTTCTATCCACGCCTGTACTGTATGCAGTGCAGTTCCGATACTCTACGCTGGGTTGAGGCTAATGGGCACGGTGTCATCTACTCCTTTACTATCATTTACCAGAATAAGTCCCCTGAGTTTGTACATGATACCCCTTACAACGTTGCGATTGTGCAATTAGAAGAAGGTCCTCGCCTGTTGAGTAATATTGTCGATGTTGATGCAACGGAATTGCAAGTTGATCTACCTGTGACGGTGGTCTTTGACCGGGTGACTGAAACGATCACTTTACCTCGCTTCAGACCACTCCGTTAAGTAATCAGACCATTTCATATGAAATACTCTTCTGCTTTCATTTGTTTCCAAAGCCTGATCTTTGTAATTCCTAGTTCGTGTAGCATATTCTCTGTTTGCTGATGTGCCTGCGCTATGCCTCTGGGAACGTGTGCATCCGAGCCAACACTAACAGGTGTGTGATGTAGCAGGCAGGCTTTCGCAAGCTGGTGTACCAGGCTGTGATAACGTAACATATCGAACCCATTGATCTCCAAAGCGATATCATACCGTGTCGCTTCAGCAGCCAGGT
Source organism: Ktedonobacteraceae bacterium (assembly GCA_035568795.1). Taxonomy (GTDB): domain Bacteria; phylum Chloroflexota; class Ktedonobacteria; order Ktedonobacterales; family Ktedonobacteraceae; genus DATMNR01. Next base: position 4,797 of record DATMNR010000186.1, on the reverse strand, counting down.
GTTCAAGTTCTTCATCAAAAGTTGGTGGAAGATAAGGATTATTCACACGTAATCGCACAGGATGACTAATAACGCTGAAATATCCGCTCCTTACAGCTCTGCGCAATAGCTCAAAATACTGTAGCCAGAGAGTTTCACCTTCTTCGCGACTCCATTTGTAGCTGGCTTCTATTTGTATGCCATTGATTTCATGCACAGAGCCAATCAAGAAATCCCAGTTGTATTCTTGAATGAATGAATGGATCAGCTCGTTTTTTCCAGGAATAAAGTCCACTTCCAATCCCAGGCGTATATCAACGTTTGATTGGGTGGCTGCTGCGAGAACGTCTTCGGTATACTTGCTGAAAGTGAGTAGAGGCCCTTCTGGTTCAAGATGATGGAGTGCGAGCCGTGTTTCTTGCATTTGAAAGACATGTTCAGAAAGGCCAAGTACGTATAATCCCTTCTGCTGGGCTGCCATTGCCATTTGCAAAGCAGAACTGCGTGATACATGACTATGCATGTCAGTATTTATGGTCATGTAAGATCTATTCTCCCCTGGGTTTATATTACGGAGGTTAACTCACTGACGCACAACTGAGATAGCGAAACCATCGGTATAGTCATCATCCATTGCAAGATCAAGCGAAATCAAGCGTGGATCACTGGCGATACGGTTGTTATATGCTACGATGCCAGCCATTCCTTCATCTTGAGGTTCTTCGAAGCCTTTGCCGCTACGTACGCAGTTGTCAGCAACTATAATGCTTCCAGGCTGTGACAGGCGAAGCGCCCAATCGAGGTACTGGGGATAGGGAGGTTTATCAGCATCGATGAAAATGAGATCGAACGGAGCTTCAGGCTCAAGAAGTGGCATCAAGTCAAGAGCATTGCCAACACGAACCTCAGCGCGATCGCTTACACCTGCCTGTGCGAACGCATTACGCACTATCTCGGCATGTGTAGGATTGATTTCCAGGGTTATGAAGCGGCCGTTGGAAGGTAATCCTCGAGCGAGCCAAATGCCACTATATCCGCCTAGCGAGCCAATTTCAAGAATTTTTTGCGCATTACAGGCAACAGCCAGGAGTTGCAAGAATTTTCCCTGGATAGGAGAAATTTGAATTTCTGGTAAGCCCGCCTCTTTAGCAGCATTTAAAGCATGCTTTAATCCATCATCTTCAGCGGCAAACTTACGTGTTATCGCTTCTACAATATTCTGACGCGTCTTTGCCTGTTGTTGTAATCCTGACAGTTCTGAATCGTCATTAGCCATAATGGAAAGGTCCTTTCAGGTGTTATAATTTCTTATAGTTTATTGTTTAAAGTTACTGCTTTTGCTATACTACTAGCGATGTTGGTGCACTATACGTTTGGATTGGTATGGAAGGATTCCGTGAGGAATCAGCTTTTCAAGATAGCGACTGCTCAGTTCTCTAGTGCTACCAATGCAGATTGTCTTTATTATGCTTTATAATGATCAGTGATTGCAAAATTGAAGGGAGGTATATAGCAAATACGCAGCGATTATCGCAGTAGTCTCTGAGATGGTTATTCAAGTCTTCTCCTACATTGGAGAGAGTAGTTTCTTAATTTGGAGGATTATTATCATATGGCAAGTAGGACTGAAACCGTTGTTGTTGAACAGGGGGTTCCCTGGTGGGTTGTCCTTGTTGAAGGTATTTTTGCACTGATTTTCGGTCTCCTTTTGATCACTGCACCAGGTACTACCTCATTATTCCTGGTTACGGTGTTGGGATTCTACTGGCTCATTCGGGGCATTTTCTCGATAATCGAGATCTTTATCCCCAATACAGGCACCCATTGGGGATGGCTATTGTTTATGGGCATTCTCGGTATCATCGCTGGAATGGTAGTGCTTCGTAACCTGGCATATGCTACCGCTGTGGTAGGGACCTTCGTGATAGTCTTTTTGGCTGTTGATGGCTTGATCATGGGCATCATGGGGTTGATTAGAGCATTCACTGGTGGTGGTTGGGGCCCTGGCATTCTGGGAATATTGACCATCATTATTGCAATCTTCTTATTCACGAACCTTTTTGGAGCAGTGCTTGCTCTGCCTATCGTCTTGGGCGCGATTCTGATTGTTGGTGGTATTGTTGCCATCTTCTTTTCATTCCGTATTCGTAGGGCTTAATACACTCGAAGATCTCAATGAGGAGCAGGATAAAGAACATCCTGCTCCTTCTTTACGTTTGTGGCAACGTTGTTTTCCATAGCGGGTGAACTGCTGTCGATAGGCGACATTAGCAATCATAAGTGGATTCTCTCTGTTCCAGAGAAGGTTTCCACATATATGCATTACATATACAGAAGTTGTATGTGTTCAAATTTTACAAGTCTTACAGAAGACACAGCTATTATAGCGCATGCATGCAAGAGGGAACAGTAAACTGGGTAAGAATCATAAGACTTTAAAACGTCGTAACATTACTTGACTTACTCTTCTTCAGCAAGTATACTCAACATATGAGTACTTAAAACCTGAGTTTGGACATTGCTCTCATTAAGAATTGCGCTTCGTCTTTATAGTGATGTCAAACTACTCCACTCGGTGCAGCGAGGGGCGTAAGGAAGAGTACTCTTTTTTTCTGAAAACTTGAAAATTGTTATGCGATCCGAATTTTATCAACCGTGCGTTTAGCACTTATGCACAAAGTTGGGTCCGTGAATGCAATGTCAAGTTTTCTTTCGACCTTTGAGAAAAATGAAATCATTCGTAAAACTTGCAAGCTGACCGTCTGGCTTTGGCACAATTTCAAAATACGTGTGTATGCGGTTATTACTTTCTAAAATATATCGCGATAACCTGGCTTTTTCGTCAAAGGGCATTTGGGAGCGGGCAGTCCAGTCATCATATTGATGTGTTTTACGAAAGAATTCCATATCTTCGATTGATAGACCAGCCTCTTTTAAAAGTGATTGCCACTCCTCCGCTGTGCAGGATCTTCCATGAGATGGATCACGCCATTTTTCGATGGTATTGTCGAATATGTCGAGTTCTTCATCGCTTGGTGCCATACAATCTATCAGCAGGAATAGTCCTCCTGTTTTTAAGACTCGCGCAACTTCTAAGACGAATTGGGCTAGATCAGGAAAATGATGTGGAGCGATTCTGCACGTTACACGGTCAAAACTTTCTGACGAAAATGGGAGTTGTTCCGCATCTGCCACTTGAAAGAGTGCATTGGTTACACCTTGAGCAAGTAAAAACTCTTGCGCTTTTTCAAGCATGCGAGGCGTCAAATCTGTAACTGTTACCTGCGCTACAAATGGCGCGATGGCAAGAGCGGTGTGTCCTCCTCCAGTGGCAATATCGAGAGCTGTAAGGTTTGGATCCCATTCTCCCACTTCAATGAGACGTAGCAAGTCGTCTCCTGAGCGATGTGAGAAACTGGCGACATAGCTATCGGCAGTGCGCGAGAAATAGTCCTGTACCTGTGATTTTTTCTGATCATGAGCTGGCTGGGGTGTATCTGTCATATGTGAGTGTTTCCTTTCCCCTGTCTGATAGTTGTGTCAATCCTGATATCTATATTATACTGGCAGTAATATTAAAAGCTCTAGCCGTCATTTATATGGAATAATGTTTATGCCCAGGCTTGAAGGTTCCGTCGAGAGTATCGTTTTTCGAAACGAAGATAACCACTATACGGTCGCACGCTTTCGTCCAAATGACAGTGGACGGCTCTTTCGCGATGACCTGACAACGATTGTCGGTGTGCTCCCTGGCGTCCATGTTGGTGAGTTGTTGTCTGTCGAAGGAGAATGGGAGAAAGACCCGAAATATGGTAGACAACTACATATAACCAGCTTCACCCAACGACTACCAGCTTCAAAAGAGGGTATCACGCGCTACCTTGGTTCTGGCTTGATCAAAGGTGTGGGTCCAAAAAAGGCGCAAAGAATTGTCGATCATTTTGGAGAACAAACGCTGGCCATTATAGAACAGCAACCGGAACGGTTGAGTGAAGTGAAAGGGATAAGTGCGAAAAATCGCGAGCAGATTGAGAAATCATGGGCTGAACAGGGCGAAATCAAAGAACTTCACATCTTTCTGCAAGAGTATAATGTATCGATGAACCTGGCTACACGTATCTATAAGCAATATGGGCAGGATTCAATTAAGGTCGTCCGTGAGAATCCCTACCAATTGGCGCAGGATAAAATTGGTATCGGTTTTCGCAGAGCCGATGATATTGCTGTGAAGCTTGGATTGCCACTTGATAGCATTGAGCGTATCGTTAGCGGGCTGAAGTATGTGCTCAAGCAAGCAGCCAATGAAGATGGTCATTGCTATTTACCTGAAAATGAATTGATACGCCGTGCCTCTGAGATACTACAAGCATCCAATGAACTCATTTCGACTGCCATGGAACAATTGCGCGGAGGCCGAGATGTGTTTGTAGAGCCTCCTTTGCCTGTGCAAGTTGATGTGAGTCGATGGGCATCGAATGATCAAGAGACTTTGAATAATTGGAGTGAGGTAGAAGAAGCGACTACGCAGCAGCGTATCTACTATGGTCCATTCTGGTATGCCGAAAATGGCTCGGCACGTATCTTACGCACGCTTTTGCGTTCACGCAGCAAACTTCCAACTGTGAGCCAGCAGCATTGGGATGCGGTTTTCAACTACCTCGCACAGAATCGCAATATGCTGTTGACTGAAAAGCAGCGTGCAGCTGTCCAAATGGCTTATCATTCGAAGATCAGCATCTTAACAGGGGGACCGGGTACAGGAAAATCAACATCTATTCGAGCGTTATTGATGGTGCTGCGTAAGTATAAAATCCAAGT
>DATMNR010000185.1:0-3728 GCA_035568795.1 Ktedonobacteraceae bacterium | reverse complement strand
GGATGGATTGTTTTCTTTTCTGCTGGGAAGTGAAAACGAATGCGACTTATGTGGCTGTTAATTTAGCAAGCAAGCACTAATTTCACTTGACTTTTCATCAGAAATATGTTATACTAATTATGTATTCAAAAATTTGAGCGTTCCTTCTCTTGGGAACGCAATTTTTATGCCTTTTTTCGAGCACAACCCAGTACCCGTTCATCACGAAAGCCGTGATGAACGGGTACTGGGTTGTACTCTTAATTTGGAAAGTATACGCAATGAGCACTATTTGTTATAGGTTAGTTAGTCAATAGCAAACTGACTTAATAACCTGCATGACTTGCTAGCAAGATTTCGGAGAAGCGTTGAATCCATGATCCTCGAAAGACGTAGTTCTCCAACTACCATGCTGGATAGCATGCTGGCGCAACCTATCCAGCCGAGAAAGCTGAGATTATCACCGGCAAAGTGCCCTAATACACTTACCCATACTAGCTCAAGTGCATAAAACATCGCTGCCTCGGTGCTGCTCACAAACTGTTGTACCCAGTTCATTACAGCCAGGCAGAAGGCTGTTGCCACAACTCCCAGAAACAATGCTGATCCCCAGACGGCGAAAGGCGGAAAGCTGAATGGCTCTCTGGCGATAGGCATTGCAATAAGACTGAGCAAGGCAGTCAGTGCGATCTGGACTATTGTCAGGTTGACTGCATCAGCCTTGGGAGCAAATTTGCTAATGCAGATTACGTGCAATGCGCTTGCAAAGGCACAAGCCAGGGCGAGTATTTCGCCAGGGCCTAGCGTAATCTGAAAGCCATTCTTGAGCGAAAGTAGTATTAATCCGAGCAGTGAAAGAAGAATGCCCAGGATCCCGCCTAGTGTCGGCTTTTGCTTAAGCAAAGGAATTGCGAGTATTGCTACCAATGGAACATACATGCCTGAAATGAATCCCGCCTGGCTAGATGTCGTGTATTGTAGTGAAACTGTTTGAAAAGCATACGAAGCAAACAGAAAAAGACCAATAATTGATCCGGTCAAGATTTCAGTATGGGTTATGTGAATCAAGCGTTTCCTGAAGAGAATTGCCAGGACTATCACTGCAAACCCAAAACGCATTGCTAGAAAGGTAAAGGGACCGACGAGTGTGAGCGTATGCTGAACAATCAGAAAACTACTTCCCCAGATCATCGTCACTATAATCAAAAGTACATTGGCCCGCAGCTTACGTTGCCGCTCAACAAGTGTTTGCGGCGAGCGTGTGCTGTTAGTGGCTTCTACCAATGTTGTTTCATTTATTGTCATCTCTTTTACCTCCTCCGGTTATACGGTTTTTCAAATCATTACTGGTCTAGGTTTATCCTCCTCTTTATTCATTAATCTGATATGTAAGTTTCTTCTTCTCACTTGCCGCCTACGGCGGCAGGAGAAAGGGAGAATCTGGGGACACCCCAGGCCCCGGCAAGGGACTTCGTCCCCTGCACCCTTTAAGACCCCACCCAGTGATTTGCCATCTGCACTCCCAATAAGGATATCAGAGAATTGGTATAGACACAAGAGCCACTTACATATATACTGGCTATACCACTTTTGGTCATTACTGAAGTGTTTGAAAATGCAACGGAGATGGTGATGAGAAAAGACTCTACGTTTGTTCCTCTCAGCGTGTTGAACATTGATCCTGGATCAACTGTCCCAATCTATCGCCAACTATATACCAGTTTGCGAAATGCTATTCTCAATGGTCAGTTGGCCTCTGGAACACAACTTCCTTCGACACGCGCGCTGGCATTGGAACTAGGAGTTGCCCGTGGCACGATTCTTAATGCATACGAACAACTTTTAGCCGAAGGGTATGTCGAGGGTGAGATGGGAGGTGGCACCTATGTGGCGCGTGAGCTACCGGACGAACTACTCAAGGCGCCATCAATTCAGGCATTCCCTTTACCGCAAGATCAAAGTGGTCGCACACTCTCTCAACGTGGAATGGCGATGGCTTCTACCGCGTATGCTTCATCGTATGACCTCTCACCGGTACGTGTGTTCCGACCAGGACTGGCGGCTCTTGATGCATTTCCTCTTAAAATATGGTCACAAATAACCGCAAGGCACGCGCGCCAAAGATCGTATGATCTTCTAAATTATGGTGATCCTGCGGGGTATAAGCCATTACGCCAGGCGATAGCCGCCTATCTTGGATCTGTTCGCGCTGTGAAGTGCGACCCTGAACAGGTGATAATCGTCACTGGGTCGCAACAAGCACTCGATCTGTCTGCGCGAGTGTTGCTGGATCCGGGTGATGATGTATTAATCGAGGACCCGTGTTACCTGGGTGCAAAAGGAGCGCTGCTAGGAGCAGGCGCACATCTTATTCCCGTCCCTGTAGACAAAGAAGGCATGCATATCACCTCGGAGATGGTGCGCGGCGCCACTGCCCGAATGGCTTACGTCACTCCTTCGCACCAGTATCCTCTGGGTGTGACGATGAGTTTGGCACGCCGTTTAGCATTGCTGGAATGGGCACGACGTGCTAAAGCATGGGTACTAGAGGACGACTATGATAGTGAATTTCGTTACAAAGGCCGACCACTCGCAGCCTTGCAAGGGTTGGATACCTCGGGACGTGTTATTTATATCGGTACATTCAGCAAAGTACTGTTTCCAGCATTGCGCGTTGGGTATATGGTCGTTCCACCCGACCTTGTCGATGGATTCGTGTCTGCACGAACAACAATCGATTTGCATCCTCCCACATTAGGGCAGGTCATATTGACAGACTTTCTTGACGAGGGTCACTTTGGACGTCATATTCGGCGCATGCGTGAGTTGTATGCCGGGCGTCAGGCTGCCCTGGTGTCAGCAGTTGAGCAAGAGCTCAAAGGACTGCTTGTCGTGAGTTCAAATGAGGCTGGCATGTACCTGATTGGCTGGTTACTCCATGACCAGGACGATCAGAGAGCTTCCGAGGTCGCGGCAGCATATGGAATTGAGGCGCCACCTTTATCTACATTCCGCATCGAGCCAGGGAATTCCCAGGGGTTGCTTCTCGGCTATACCGCATTTAGCGAAGATGAGATTCGTATGGGCGTACAGCGCTTAGCGGAAGCACTGCGGAGCATTGCATAGGCTGTACATTCAAGAAGATAATTTGAATCTGAGAAAGCATTACATATAGGGTACCCAATCCTCGGCAAGTGGGATTTCGGTACGCCCTTTGATTGACTCGGAGGTTTCTGGCGTTGATTTTCTGGTCGTGGAGATAGGAGAAGGGGTATCACTCGGGCGCAAGCGTAAGAGAGATTCGAGTTCGGCTTGCTTGTAGAGGCGCTGTCGTTTGATGCCCTGTTTGTAGCTTCTGAGGATACCTCTACTCACATAGGTATAAAGGGTTGACATTTTGACCCCCAACAAGTTGCTAGCTTCATCCCCATCAAGGTATTTTTCACCGTCTAGCTCTATCATACACGCATTGTCTTCTTCTATCTCAATCTTGGATACGGATTATATTCATATACCCAATGATAGAAAGTTCGCGTCACTTTGTCAACAGGTATACGACAATATAATAGTAAAATCGATATAAATCAAGTAATATCGAGCTTAATCAACTAATATTGACTTTCGTAAAAATCCATGGTAATACATAAGTGGAGGATCATTCATGTGCTTATAGGGATTGGATATCCTTAGATGCAAAGGAGCAAAAGAAATGACAACGGAGACATCGGAAACAACTTCAACGGTCAAAC
>DATMNR010000184.1:0-4929 GCA_035568795.1 Ktedonobacteraceae bacterium | reverse complement strand
GCCGGAGCTGCCGTCTCGACGTTGGACACCTCCAGGAGTCCCTGTGACACCTCGAAGTGCAGATGCTCCTGTTCACAGAGTTGTCCGCCAAAGGGCCAGATCTCCGTCATGCCATAACCGCCTTCGAGCACGCGGGCGGGCCCAAAGAGTTGCTGACAGCGCGCTTTGAGGCCATCGGTGACGACTTCTCCCCCCACAAAGATCCGCTCCAGGCCGAAATCAGCCGGACGATAGCCCCGAGCCAGGCCACACTCAATCAATTCTCCCAGATACGAGGGGTAGGTGTAGAGGATGCTCGTGCGGGTCTTCTTACCGGTCAGGTGATGCTTTTCAGCCAACAGCGCCAGGGCATGGTCTGGCTCCGTGACCCCAGCGAGATAGACCAGCGCTCCTATGTGGGCACAGGCACCAGCCAGACAGACATTGCCCAGCGTTCCCCGCGAGCTGGTACTCATTTGGACGATGTCCTCCGAGGTAATCTCCCCGCTGAACAGGGCGGAAATTGCGGTAAGGGCAGAATAGACCCGCAGTTCATACGTGGAGAACGAGACGCTGGTTGGCCACCCTGTCGTACCCGTGGTCATGGCACGTAGGGAGGGGTGGGCAGTATGACACACAAACGCCTCGGGATCACTGCGCAGGTCTGCTTTGGGGGTGAGCGGCAGATGGGCAATCTCCTCATACCGCACACGCCCCGGATCGAGACCAAGTCGCTCGAAGAGGCGCTGATAATACACGGTCTCACGCACGGCACGCACAGCTTGCGAGCGGAAGCGGCGAAGCTGCATCGTTCGGCGCGTCTCCTCATCGAGCTGCGGACTCACCAGCAGGTCTCTTCCTTCCGAGCGAAGGAATCCAAATTCGCGTTGCGTCGCCTGGAGAGAAGCGATGAGGTGGTCGAGTGACCGCAAGGAGAAGCGCATGCCGAAGAGAATGGAGGCGGCGAAGCGTATCTGGGCAAACCCTGTTTCAAGCATGTAACTTCCTTCTCCCGGATGGGAATCACTTGACAGGCAAAAACCACCAGGAGCGAGAACAAATGAGTCGTCTGTTCCTGCGGCTTTCCTGTCCTTATACCGTGCGTATGCTTCGGTAAGCATAGAGCAAACGATCATATTCAACAAAGCAGCCATTAGCCCGGGACGAGATTGAATACGGAACTCTTCTCTGGACCGCTAGTCGGAGGCAGCCTTGGAACGACACTCCGCCAAATGAGTGTTTACGTATCCCTGCTAATTCCGCAACGGAAAAATGATGGTTCTTGAAAAAGTGGAACAGCCTGTAGAGCCATATGAGCCGCTTCGGCTTTCTCATTGTTCCGTCATTTACACTACCCATCGACGTAAACACTGATGTGACGATGCGTCGCCTTGCATTTGTCCTAGTTTGCGGTAATTCTGAAGCCTATGCTCGCCAGGATGGTGAGACTGTAGCGGACATAGCGTAATGCGAGTTTCAACATGGCAACTTCCTCCTTTCTTGTTTCTTAGTATGGCGGATGAAGGAGTTAACCCTCATGAGGAACGTATACAGGTAAAACGGGACCCCCTCGTGCCGAGGACCTGATCTACAAATTTGGCTGGACAGGTCCATATAACAATCAAGCATGGCCTCCTTTTCTCCTTTGGTACGCCGTACCTACTGGATGAGCGAGGACCATCCACATTGGTTCCACATTGAGATGGACCAGCAAACACTATCCATCACGGCCATTGGGCCATGGATTTGATTTCCTCTTTTTCGTGTCGGACTGCATACCATTTATACTACGAATATGGTTACAGTCTGGAAATTACGGGATTATGAGGCTCACCCGCACTCATATACTAAGGTTTCTAACACCCGAAAGATAAACCCGGCAGTAACAGCGCGATATGGGCAAAATCCATTGGATAGAGAGGGTTAGCAAGAGTTTAGAAGTTGAATGATCTTTCCAGGGTAAATATCAGGTTGTGTCTCACTCTACGTGTGTAAACATCAAAAGGTACTCACCCCGATCACTCCCAATAGAGTTAGTAACCGTCCAAGTCTACATATGCATTGAGAAAGCTGGCCCGAAACCACGGATATTTTCTGGTATGCTGTGTAATCCGTGTTGTCAGAAGCACAACTGCTGCTCTTTTTCATAAAGCGTGGCTCGCCGGTGTAACTTCATCTTGTATATATACGTAAGGGATAGAGGGAATTTCCTGCCTTCGCCTCTCTTGTTTCAAGGAGAACTTTAACACACATATGTCCCATGCACATCGTTCGTACAGGAGTCTATTTCGTGGATGATTGCATCAACACACTCAATCTCCTGATATGAGGAGGAGACAAAGCCACTCCTCATGAGTGGTGAGTTTGATAAAGGTGTGATGGTTTCACTCCACCACCTCACGAACACCATCTTTTCCTCCTATCTTCTCTTTGAAGCTGGCATCTCCATATGACTCTGGGAGAGCAGACACGGACAAAAAATAAAGAGAGATGTAACAAGCTGAGGGAGAAAGGGAGATAGAGGAATGGAACATCACCCAGGTCCATCCGTTGACGAACTACGTCGTCCCCTATCACACTGCGTTGGGAAAGCAGCGAACTCGTCCGATCAGTGCTGAAACGATGTGCGGTATCCTCGGGGCCAGGAGTTTGATATGCCAACAAAGTGCTGGATTCACCTCAGTTGGCCCCGGACTGTTCTGATTGGCGTAAACCCTCTGCGACAATGATGCCCTATCTGTTACAGGTACCAGTACCTGCTTGGATACGATTTGGCACCAAGGTATCGAACGCTCAATGTCTTGGGGATCGCGCCCGGAAGTCGAGACAGCTTCTTTCATCGCCTTTTGAGCAAGCAGGCACATGGGGATGTCGCGTGAGCCATCTGAGGTACGGAGAGGCGTAAAAGACCGTTTAGCCTGAGCGTAGCACATCCAAGATAGTGGTAATCACATTGATGCACAACCCTGGTGAATGATCATACGCTGACTTTCCTTGAAACGAATTGCATTGACTGACTCGAACGATTGTTCTCCTTGAGACACAGAAGGGTTAGCATACATCAGTCGATAGTGACCTGATGAAGAGATAGTAGAGCATACCGTATGAATAATATGTTCCGTTCGCCTTTATTTTTGATGGCTTTGACGATTTTTATTGACTTTGCAGGCTTTGGTCTGATCCTGCCCTTCTTACCATTCTGGGCAGAGCATCTGGGAGCCAACCCACTTGAGGTCGGCCTGATTCTGACACTCTATGCTCTGGCACAGTTCATGTTCACACCGATTCTGGGCTCTCTCTCAGATCGCTTTGGCCGTAAACCTATCATCGTCGTATCGTTAGTGATCGAAGCCTTTTCTCTTGCGCTTTCAGGCCTGGCCGGGTCACTGGTAGTCTTGCTCATAGCGCGCTTTCTCGCTGGAATAGGAGCTTCAAATATTGGATCAGCACAGGCAGTTGTAGCCGACGTGACGCCTCCCGAGGGCAGAGCGCGTGGTATGGGTATGATTGGCGCAGCTATCGGCCTGGGTTTTGTGGTTGGTCCTGCCATCGGAGGCTTGCTCTCACCGCTTGGATCGGCTGTACCATTCATGGTTGCAATGGCTGCAGCGATGGTCAACGCGCTGCTTGTCATCGCTTTTCTCCCTGAGACACATAAGCAGCGAGGCGCTACTAAGACGTACCCCTCCGCAAAAAAAGACTCTGGTTTAGGGCAGTTGTTGCGAAATAAGACCATAACACGTTTCATCGTAATCAACCTGCTCTTCACGATGGCATTTACGGCAATGGAGGCTGTTTTCGCATTGTTTTCGCACCATACATTTGGATGGACCGCGAAAGTGAACGGCTACATTTTTACCTATGTAGGGTTTATTGTTGTAATCATGCAGGGCGGGCTCGTTGGACAACTCGTGAAGCGTATTAGAGAACGTACGTTGCTGATTGCGGGCCTGCTGATGCTCGCCGCAGGGCTAGCATTGCTGCCATGGAGTACCAGTCTTGCCTTCATGCTGGTCACTTTAGCCCTGGTGAGCGCAGGCAATGGTGCTGTGACACCGACAACATCGGCACTGCTCTCGCTGGCAAGTCCGCGTGAAGCACAGGGCGAAACCCTGGGTTTTGCGCAAGGTATAGCAAGCGTAGGGCGTATTATAGGCCCTCTGGCCGCTGGTAGCATGTACTCGCTGGTCGGCCCTGGAGCGCCTCTCCTGATGGGCAGTGTGCTCACAATCCTGGCAATCTTGATTGCTTTACCGACAATGCCAGTATTACGGAAGCTGGGTGCGACTGAAGCAATAGCTATCGAGAAAGGGGAAGTTGAGGAGATATCACGTTGAAGGTCTTGACTTCTCAAGCTACAAGTAGGTAGCATCAAAGATCTTTGGGTGTTTGGTCCGCTTTTAGGAGAAAGCTCCTATTCATTTGTACGCGTACCAGAAGCAAGCTATGATAGAGTGGGGGATAGAGTCTGATGGATGCTTGCGATGTATGAGTATACAACAGCTCTCGAATACATGTGTTAGACGAAAAACCCATAGTGTAACTCTGTGAGAATCGTTTGGGCTACGTATTGATACTGGAACAGGAGACACTCATGAGTACTGCACTGCGAAGCATTGGGAAGTACGAATTGCGTCAGCGACTCGCTCGTAGTCATCTCAACGAAGTGTGGTTAGCTCAGGATTCCTACTCGCAGCGCTCTGTCATCCTGAAGGTTTTCTACACGCATCACGAGGTGGACTCCGAGGTCATCAGGCATTTCATCAGCCAGGCAGAAGCTGTTGCTTCCCTACACCATCCCAATCTTGTGCGTCTCCTCGATGTGTTCGTCTACCCCTCTCAAGATCCGAATAGCTCTGTAGCCACGATGGCCTGTCTGGTCACGGAGTATGTAGCGGGGCAGACATTGACGGACTCCCTGCGAAGCACATCGAACACCGCAAAAATGCG
>DATMNR010000183.1:0-9228 GCA_035568795.1 Ktedonobacteraceae bacterium | reverse complement strand
ATCGACGCCTGAGCAAGGATTACGAACAACTCTGTGAGTCGGAGGAAGCCTGGATCTACATCGCTATGACTCGTTTGATGGCAAGGCGTCTGGCCGCTGCTTAACCTTTTTCAGACAGTTTCTTAAAGACCCTGGACTTTTCAACTGTGCATAATGCACCGCTCATCTTGAGTCAAAGGACATGTCCGGCACAAAAGGCACCAATCACTGGCGACTTCAACGATTAGCAATATTGGTACCATTTAGCATTCTTCAAAAACTGGCAAGTAGCGAAAACATGAGGTAAGCTATGAATACATAAGGAGATATGTAATCCAGGATGGAGGGAAGCACATGGAGGACGTCAAGAATTACCTGTCGGATATGGATGGAGTCATTCTCAAAGGCTCAACACTCATTCCAGGAGCAGCAGAGTTCGTGCAAAATTTGCTGACTCGTGGCATACCATTCTTGATTCTGACTAACGACTCCAAGTTCACACAACGCGACCTCCAGTTGCGGCTATCTTTTATGGGATTGGAAGTGCCACCAGAGGCAATTTTCACATCCGCGCTGGCAACCGCGCAATTCCTCCATTACCAGCATCCGGGTGGAAGTGCATTCGTCATTGGGGAGGCAGGGCTGACAACAGCGCTGCATGACATTGGCTACGCGTTGACAGATCACAATCCCGACTATGTGGTACTTGGAGAAACAACCTCGTATAGTATTGAACGCATAACGCGAGCCATCCGGCTTGTAATGGATGGCTCGCGTTTCATTGCCACCAATCCAGACGTTATGGGTCCAGGTGAGGGTGGAATCGTCCCTGCGACCGGCGCCGTAGCAGCATTGATCAGCGCGGCCACAGGCATTCAACCGTACTACATCGGCAAGCCAAATCCACTGATGATGCGCTCCGCCTTACGAGCGCTCAATGCACACTCCGAAGATTCCGTTATGATCGGTGATCGCATGGATACCGATATCATCGCTGGGATCGAGAGCGGTCTGCGCACAATCCTCGTACTCACCGGAGTCACCTCGCGCGAGATGGTAGACCGTTTCCCTTACCGTCCAACCTGGATTCGTGAGTCCATTGTGCATATTGAGGTGTGAGGTTTCTCCTACTCTCCTTCCCAGAAGTAGGCTTGAAACGTGCAGTACTCTCGAAATCCCAAGCGACGATAGAGGTGCAGACCCATCGGCGATGATTGCAAAGTGCCAATGCGATAACCCCATGTTCGCGCTTGCAGCAATGGAGCCACTGTCATGGCACTTCCAATCCCTTGATGCCGAACCTCTGGCAGCGTCGCAACGTTGTAAATTCCTGCCACACCTCCACCCAGATATAGCAACGACGTAGCTACTGGTTTGTCTATAAGCTTGCCAAGATAAAAGTGTACGGACGGATCTTCCGTATAACCATGCCTGGACACAAGCTCCAAGAGGAGCGCAAGTCCCTCTTCTTGAATTTCTGAACCAACAGTCATGACATGCAGCCAAGTTCGCATTGCTTCAGCGTCATGGATTCGTTCAATGCTGAGGGATAGTGGTGAGGAAAAGGATTCATCCAGGGACTGCAGTTCAATGGCCATCCCTGGCGCTTCGTCTCCAAGTATCCAGCCGTGCCCCTGAAGGCGACTTCCTAAATCCACAGGAAGAGTGGAAGGGCCAATCAGCCAGGCCATGGGGACCTTTTTAGTAGCAAGTTGTTGCAAGCGCTCATCCAGGTTCTCCTCCAGACGATTCTCTGGAAAGCGTGCATTGACGATCCCATTGGTGAGGTGAAAGGGATAGCCTGAGAAAAACCAGAGCATATGAGGTTCGTCATAAACCGCTGCTCCAAGCACGTGTGCGAAGCATATCCACGCCTCATGGGCATTGAGCTCCATAGCGTTGATCACAGAGGAGACTGAAAAATCTTTCAACATAGTGTCCATTGTATGCTCTCTTTTCTTCACTATAGAGGGACAACTCCAAATATCTTGCGAATTGCTTCACAACAGTACAGACTGAGACCAGGTTACTAGCGTGAAAAGTACATCACTTTGGGATGAACAGGGATAATCATGCAAGCCAGGCATGTAGGTGTTCTGCACGGAAGAGTATAGCATATGATAGTGTATTTGTCAATGTTTATACATAAATAGAGTATATATAAAAAGGCGTTTCACATTTATTTAGTAGAAAATAGCGAATGAAAAATTTGGAAATGCACGAATATCACCTACCAGAAATGTCCCCCGCGCTCTGATGTCTCGACTGGAAAGGAGCCATGTTGAGCTTGTCACGGTATGGAGAGGCGTTGTACGATAAACGACGAACAGAAATATGGTATTGGAGAAAATCATGACAGGGATTCAATTTGGCTGGGTTCTCAACGGTGGTCCTAAAGCAGGAATGCCTTCACAGCAGTACAATGAGATCTGCGGGAAGCAGATCGAACTGGTAAAAGAGCAGATCGACTCAATCTGGTTCGTCGATCATGTGCAATTTGGAGATTCGCCTGTGCTAGAGGGGTGGACTGGACTGACCTATTACGCGGCCCAATACCCTCAGTATCAGGTGGGGCATATGGTGCTGTGCCAGTCGTTTCGCAATCCAGCGTTGCTGGCGAAGATGGCGGCGACATTACAATATTTGAGCCAGGGACGTTTCATGCTAGGTATCGGTGCAGGCTGGCACGAGGAGGAGTACCGCGCCTATAATTACGCGTTCCCAACTCCGCGCGCCCGTACGGAACAGGTTGAGGAGACGTTGCAAATAGTGAAGGCCCTTTGGAGCGAGAAACAAGTAACCTTCGAGGGGCAACACTACGGAGTTAACGCCGCATACTGTGAGCCAAAACCAGATCCACTGCCACCCATTATCATCGGTGGTCATGGTCCGCGCATGCTTCGACTTGTGGCGCGCTACGCCGATGGCTGGAATATTGCATGGACGAAGCCTGATGAGTACGTGCAGAAGTTGAAGATCTTCGAGCAGGCGTGTCAGCAGGAAAGGCGAGATCCAACACAGGTGCGACGGAGCTGGTTTGGACGCTGTATTTGTAGAACGTCTGAAGAGGAAGCTGCGAAACTGAATGGTCCCGGGTTGCTGGGAACGCCTGAGCAGATTGTCGAACAGATCCAGGCCTATGTCGACCTGGGGATAGACTATTTTATGCTCGGTGCCAGGGACGTCACGGACCTCACAACAGTTGAGTTGCTGGCGCGTGAAGTATTGCCATACTTTCAAAAGCAATCCCGCGTCTTGTGAAAGAGCTGATTTGCAGCATATTGGAACACTTCAGGCACAAGTTGCTCGCGATTTGACCACGTAGCCAGGCTCATCTTTGCTTCGAATAATAAGAAGCGTTTCCACGTTTTGTATTTTCACAAAGAATGGGAACGTGCATGTATTCCCGACTTTAAACAAAAACATACGATTGAACATCCAAAAGGAGAAAAACTTGAGAAAGATAATCGTCACCACATGGATTACCCTTGATGGCTTCTTAGCAGGACCAAACGGAGAAATGAACTGGGTAATGGTCGATCAAGAAATGGGGCAATATGAAGACGATCTAGTAAGCTCGGCAGATACACTGATCCTTGGAAGAGTAACATATCAAAGCTTTGCAGGTTCCTGGCCACACGTGCCCGAAAATCCGTCAGTCTCAGAGGGTGAGAAAGAATACGCTCGCAAACTGAATAGCATGCGCAAAATTGTCTTTTCAAAGTCGTTGGAAAAGGCAGAGTGGAACAATTCTCAACTGGTGAGAGAAATTCTTCCCAATGAAATCGCCAGCATGAAACAAATGCCGGGGAAGGACATAGTGATATATGGGAGCGCAAGTATTGTACAAGCCTTTACGGACCTTGGCTTGATTGATGAATACCAGCTTTTAGTTCACCCTGTTGTTTTAGGCGGCGGAAAGCCTCTTTTTGCAGGTATCGCAAAACCAGCACAGCTCAATCTATTGCACACAAAAAGCTTCCCTTCAGGTGTAATTGGACTGTATTATGTACCCCAAAGCAAGTGAGCGCTGCATGCAAATGTCAGGTCACTCTGACGCATCGAGGCAATGCAAATGTGTAGAAACATCAAGATTCTTTTCAATTTCGAACCGCCTGCAACCGAGGAAGAGATTCGTGCGGCCTCGTTACAATTTGTGCGCAAGGTGAGCGGCTTCAACAAGCCATCGAAAGCCAACGAAGCGGCTTTCCTTGCCGCAGTTGACGAGATAGCAGCAGCCACCAGCACCCTTTTCAGCTCGCTCGAAACGAATGCACCATCAAAGGACCGTTCAGAAGAGGCTGCCAGGGCGCGAGCACGCTCAGCACAGCGGTTCCCGAAATAAAATTGAATTGTGAAGATGGCCATGATGCAGAACAAATACGATGACCCCGGATTCTTCGCCAATTACAGTCAGATGGCTCGTTCAATTGGGGGTTTGGATGCTGCTGGAGAATGGCCCGCCTTCCGCACTTTGCTTCCAGAGCTACAAGATAAAAACGTGCTTGATCTTGGTTGCGGCTTTGGCTGGCACTGCCGTTATGCCCGCGAACAACAAGCACGATCAGTGGTGGGAGTAGACCTCTCAGAGAAGATGATTGCACACGCTAGAGAGAGCACCAAGGATTCTGCAATCGAGTACCGCCGGATGGCGATTGAAGACATCGACTTTCCCTCAGGGACATTCGATGTCGTGTTAAGTTCACTTGCACTTCATTATGTCGAGCGTTTCGATATCGTCTGCCAGAAAGTGCATCACTGCCTTGTACCTGGTGGTATCTTCGTCCTCTCGGTCGAACATCCAATCTTCACCGCGCTCGCTGCTCAAGACTGGTATTACGATCAACATGGTGAGCGATTACATTGGCCTATCGACCATTACCAGGATGAAGGTCCGCGTCAGGCAAGATTTTTGGACCATGATGTTGTCAAATATCATCGTACAGTCGCCACCCATCTGAATGCGTTACTTGACGCTGGTTTCACCATTACGAAGCTCTCCGAACCTCAACCAACGCGAGAAATGCTGGACAAGCTTCCCGAAATGCGGGACGAAACTCGCCGCCCTATGTTTCTCTTGATCGCGGCGATAAAGTAGGAGTCGAAGTCAATTTATATTGACTCTTCATTTCTTTCCAACAGTGGCAAGCCATCTGCGCCAGGCGAGTTTTTGCTGCGTCTGGACATATAATCCCGCATGGTCAAAGAGCGTTCGCATCTGAGCGGGGCTATGGAAGCGCTCCAGACTAACAACTCGCTCCAACCATTCTGGTATGGAGATATCTACAAGGATAAAGTACCCCCCGGGACGCAACACACGTGCTATCTCGCGTATACCTGCTTCCTGGTCTTGCCAGTGGTGGAAAGAGGTGGTACTCAGTGCCAGGTCAACCGAGGCATCCGGTAGTGGCAATGTTTCAGCCATGCTCGTAAAGAATGTGGCATTGGGCGTCAAGAGTTTTGCCCTCTCTATCATGCCATCTGCGGGGTCTACGCCGATCAGTTGCGCCTCCGGCCAGTACCTGTAAGCTCGACGCAACAGTCTTCCTGTTCCACAGCCAACATCAAGAACACTCTCAGGCTCATGAACAATACCAGCAGCCAGGGCAAGCACTGCCTGGTGTGTCTGATCAAAAAATGCTCGTTGCATCCAGGAATTTTCATAACTGCTTGACCATTGATCGAAGTGCTCTATGTCTTTTTCACTATGTTTTGTTACCATACTTGTATCTCCTTACTCCATTTGCCAGCATATAACTTAATCATGTCGCTTGTTCTTCTTTGAGCCTCTCCTGCGCCGGCTTGCTGATGCCCCTTTGCTACGAGTGGATGACGAAGATCGCGGTCTCGGATTACTTTCTTGCCTCTCTGCCTCATGCTGAAGACCTCCACTATCAACAATGCCTCCAACATTAGGTACTGCGAATAACGAGCCTTTCCCAGTAGCAAAGAACTGCTGGATCATGTTGAGAAGCAGTGAAGTTATACGGTACAAAGCCAGACCAGCAGCAAGTTGCCAGGCAATGAAAATGGTGATCAACACCATGATCAGCGGCAAAATGAATTGCATAAGCTGCGTGAGTTGCATCGTAGCATCTTTGATGTCAGCGAGAGCATGCGGCTGAGACATGCGCATCTGTACAAAGGTCACGATCCCGGCCAGGATTGGCAGAATGTGCGTTGGATCAGGCACTCCCAGTGAGATATGCCAGGCTGCATTGAACATCGTAAACCAGGTCAGGTCAATATTAGGGATGCTGCTCAATTGAGGCAAAAACGGATATATGATGCTATTGAGACGGGCTAGTGTGGCATGATTGAGCACAATATCGAGAGCAAAGTAGAGGCCTGTAAAGATCGGTATCTGAATCAGCAGTGGCAAGTATGAAGCTGCTGTAGAAATTCCATACCTTTTATACAGTTCCTGGGTGGCATCATATTGTGCTTTCAAGTCTTGTGCATACCTCTTACGTATCTCTGCGACTTCCGGCTGCAACGCGAGCCTGACTTTCATCGACTTCAATTGACGCAATGTTAGAGGAAGTAACGCTGCGGTAATGGCGATGGTTAACACAATGATTGAAAGCCCAAAATCACCAAGTAGGTGATACAACAACATGAGTACGTTAAAGATGGGATAGATAAGAAAGAGATTGAAGAAGTTACTTACCAGGGTCATGGGTACCTCCTGACGTTAGGTAGAGAAAAACTGCTATGAGTTCGTATGTCGGCTGTTGATTTTACGAATGAGGGAGGAGATGTGTTGCAGAGGAGAAATGATACAAGTTACTTGCTGAAATCCACTCATAACTGGGAGTGCAGAGGGCAAAGCCCTTTGCCGGGGTGCGGGATGTCCCCGCTCTAATCCTCTCCTCAAAGCGGGCCGCAGGCCTGCTAGAATAATGATGAGTGGATCCCATATACTTGACCTTGACATGGCTTTTACCCAGATTCTATAATCAACAGTACCAGGGAAGTAAGACACCCTGGTGCTGTAGGGCGAAGGTCCTAAGTGGGTATAGTAAGCCGAAAGGAGGCTTGATGAAACCTATGAAGAAACCAGTTCGCCTATTAGGAATGGTGTTTCAGGTCGACAAGTAGAGCCCGTGAAGGCGGGCATCTGAAACACGGAGCAACTCGCTGATGCTATCCCACCGTGATGCATCTCAAATGATAACCCCGCATAACTGGGGAGTAGCGAGTGGCTCTCACTAAAAAAACAGAACGAGGGTCGGATGCTTATTGATCCTCGTTCTGTTTTTTTGAGATCGAATTTCGTAGGTATGCCTGTTTTTCTAAAATCAAGGACATGGGTTGATTTCCGCAGTTGGGATCCAGACCCATTGAAGCAACTGGTCTGGGGTATAACAGGCGAACGGGCGCGAGTGAAGTAGGATATCTTCAACAAGTTAAGTATTTACCCAAATAGACTAAATCCATGCCCAGAGCCTCAATGACGTCCGAGTATGCCGAGCCAGATAAGTAATGCACCAACAATCAGGAATGATATGGCCAGTTCAATGATCAACCCATACGATTCATGAGGTACAAGGAGGAAGAGAATTCCAATGAGTAGGACACAGATGCCTATGCTCACGAGTCTTCCAAGTCGCTTCTTGAAGTAGTCCTGAGATATGAGCTTTTGGCAGGTCTCACAGAGTGAATCGCGCCGGTGCCGCCAGCAAAGACATTGCAGACAGGCAGGACACACCGTGCCAGGCATAGAACAATCTGATACCTCGCAGTTTTCATCCACAATCTTACCCTTTCAGAAGATCCGCTGCTTCTCAAACGAATGGTGTTGTTCTTATTTTGGGCAAAGTATAGCATATGGAAAAGTGTTTCAATATTGTGCGTTAGGTATATCGGCTATCTAAAAGCCAAACAATTTGGGAATAAGCGTGCCAAGAATATATCCTCCACCCGCTGAAAGAACTCCTACAAGAACGATTTCTAAGGTGCTCCTGAAGATATTCAATTCAGCAAGTTTTCCTTTAATGATTCCAACAACGATTAGAGCCAGAACAGTCAGGCACAGCGATAACGGAAAAGCAATGTTAATGGGGAAAAAGAAGTAGGCGATGAGCGGAAAGATTGACCCTATAATGTAAGATATTCCCATAGTGAAGGCTTCAGGAAGCCTCACTGTATCAGGTTGCACATCGATTCCGAGTTCCTTTTCAACCATTGTCTTGTTGTACGACTGTTGATAGTTCTGAAGTATCTCGGAAACTCGTGTTGCGTCTTCTTTGCTCACGCCTTCATGCTCAAAGAGCTCGATCATTTCCTGAAACTCAAATTCGGGATACTCTTTGATGGCATTCATTTCTTTTGCAATCTCAGCTTCTTGGACTTGTGCTTCAGATCTTCCGGAAATGAATTCACCTGCTCCCATGGATAACGCGCCTGCAAATGATTCTGCAAGGCCAGCAATAATAACTGCCTTTGTGCTGCCTGTTCCTCCAGCAACTGCACTTACAACTCCAATTGGGACAAGAAGCCCATCAAGAGTCCCGAATATGAACTGCCTGATTCTGCCAAGTCTGCTGACTCGTTCTTTTTCATTCACTACATCTTCTATCGTATGAGCTGGTGATTGTTGGCTTTTTGTATTCATGTTCCCTCCGCTTAGATACATTATACATTCTCACTTTGCTTGCAGTGGTACTGACATCTACTCATAACTGAATGTGTGGGCCTCCGGCCCACAAGAAAAAGGAAACGAGGGATACCCTCGTGCTCCCAGCAAGGGACTTCGTCCCCTGCACCCCTGATTTATGTGCGGATGACAGGGTGATATCCTTGCCGTTTATGATAGAATAAGTGTACTAACTCTTCATCTTGCTTTGTCAATCTGGCGGAGGTGTACTTGATCAATGCTGAGCTTACGTATCGAGATCGTGAAGAGCGACCGATGTGCACATGCGAGCTAGTGGCTGCGAACTGGCTGGAATCATGCGCGGTTCTGGGCTGATACCACGAGGTAGTGAGCGGTCGGTTGTGTAAGGAAGTCTTCTAGTCACTGGGAGTCGATGGTGGGTTCAAGGCTATGAACAGCGCAGAGATATCTCAAGGGTCGGCCTCCTTTGTAGAAAGAGGATTGCTCAAGGCGTTGTAATTGACGTGCGAGAAACCACCACGTTGTAGTAGAACAGAAGAAAACGGTGTATAATGCACCTCAGAGGAATCGTGCCGCTCCCGGCTGTCCGCGAAGCAAACGTCTGTTGCTTTGCTCGCACGCCGGTCGAG
>DATMNR010000182.1:0-4102 GCA_035568795.1 Ktedonobacteraceae bacterium | reverse complement strand
AGATAGAGCAGCGTGGCGGGCAGGTGATCAAGGTAGACCGCTTCTTTCCTTCCAGTAAGACCTGCCATTGTTGCGGGTGGAAGTGGGAAGACATGACACTCTCTGACCGGGTGTTTCTCTGCCAGAACTCGCAATGTGCTTCCTACCAACTCGAGCAAGATAGAGACTGGAACGCATCTCAAAATATCTTGCGCGAAGCCCTGCGCTTGATCGGGCTGCTTGATCAAGCCGTCTGCGGTACTGGCTCGGACGAAGACGCAAACTTGGCTGTGGACGCGGGGTAAGACCAAAAATGTGCCGGTCACATTGAGGCTCCTACGGAAGAAGCAGCAACAACGAAAGCTGTGGGAAACTATGCATGCATACCTTTTCCTACAGTAATCGGAGCAGAAATCGAGGTTATTACCAGAACAACTCCGTTACAGATCGTCCATCATGAATGCGGCTAATCGCGCCAGCAAAAAGCTCAGCAATCGATAATACGGTCATGTTCGGCAGGCGCTTCTGCTCCGAGAGAGGAATAGAATCGGTGATAACAATTTCTTTGATAGGTGCGTTTTTCAGGCGGTCAATAGCTGGACCTGAAAAGATACCATGCGTAGCACAGCAATAAATATCACATGCCCCATGCTCTTGTACAACTCGCACTGCTTGTGTAAGCGATCCTGCAGTATCGATTTCATCATCCACAATCAGGGCGTTTTTCCCCTCAACAGAACCTATAATTCCCATTGCTTCAGCAACACTCTTATTCCCATGCCGCCTCTTCTCGACAATGGCTAAAGGGGCGTTTAAACGATCTGCCAGCTTACGCGCCTTTTTTGCGAAACCTTCATCGGCAGATACCACCGTGTAATTATCACGCTTTTTCTCGACAAAATAACGCGCTAGTAGAATCTCTGCTGTCAGTTCATCGACAGGTATATTGAAAAAACCCTGGATCTGACCAGCATGCATATCCATAGTCAGGACTCTATGAGCACCGGCGACAGTAATACAATCCGCGATCAGACGTGCAGTAATCGGTACGCGCGGCTGATCTTTTTTGTCTGTGCGACCATATGCATAGTATGGAATAACGGCTGTGATCCTGGCTGCGGAAGCACGTTTCAGTGCATCAATAATAATGAGCAATTCCATGATGGAGCGGTTGACCGGCGTGCAGAAAGGCTGAATAATAAAGACATCGCGTCCTCGTACATTATCATTGATCTTTACAAAAATATTTTCATTGCTAAATTGAAAAACATCTGCGTCTCCTAAGGGGATGCGCAGATGTTTACATATGGAAGCCGCCAGCGGGCGGTTTGCATTTCCTGTAAAGACACTCAGATCATCCATTCGCTCCTCCGGTTTCTGAGTATATCACATCGAAAAGGGTTATGTAAACTCGCATGCTTGCCCAAATCAATTGATCCTTTCTGATGTATCTTCTCACTCGTGTATGGTACAATAGCAGCGCCATTTTATTTGCATTGTTATGAAAGCACTTCTGATACCTATAATCCGCCTTTTACTTTTTATTATGGAGAGTGATGATGTTGGAACAATCAAATCTATTAGCGGGACTTAACGAACCTCAACAACTAGCTGTTACGACAACAGACGGTCCCGTCCTTATTCTTGCAGGTCCAGGCAGCGGCAAAACCCGCGTTATTACTCACCGCATTGCTTATCTCGTCCAATCTAAACACGTTTCTCCCTGGCGTATTCTGGCTGTCACTTTCACGAATAAAGCCGCAAAAGAGATGCGCGACCGTCTTGAAACACTGGTAGGTATCAATGAATCGAAAGAGATGACTCTTGGCACATTCCACGCTATTTGCGCGCGCGTACTGCGTATAGAAGCAGACTATCTCGCACCTCTGGGACTTAATAAATCATTTGTCATCTTTGATACTGATGACCAGTCTACGCTTGTGAAGCAAGCTATTAAGGCCCTGAACCTCGATGAAAAGCAATACAGACCCATTACTATTCAGAGCATGATCTCCCGCGCAAAAAACGATTTGCAAAGTCCAGATCAAATGGCAGAGCTTGCTTCAAAATACCTTGAAGAGGTAGCTGCTCGTGTCTACAAACACTACCAGAAGCTGTTACGTGCTAATAATGGAGTTGATTTTGACGATTTATTGATGCTGACCGAACAGCTCTGGAGACGTGAACCAGAAGTGCTCCGCAAGTATCAGGCTCGCTGGCAATATATTCACGTCGATGAGTTCCAGGATTGCAACCTGCCCCAGTACAAGCTGATACGTTTGCTTGGATTCGGCACAGACGAGAGACACGAGGGACTGGGGAACGTCTGTGTAGTGGGAGACGACGATCAAATGATTTATACCTGGCGAGGGGCTAGCGCAGAAAATGTACTGCGCTTCGAACGCGATTTTCCTCATACAAAAATCATTATGCTCGAACAGAATTATCGTTCAACCCAGACAATCCTCGATGCAGCCCAGAACGTCGTTCAGCGCAATCGACTACGTAAGGATAAGCGGCTCTGGACTGCCCTTGGCGCAGGCGAGAAAATCATCTTGCACGAGGCCTTTGACGAGGAAGAGGAGGGGCTTTACACGGCTCGAGAGATCAAGCGTTTACAAGCAAGAGGTGATATCGATAAGTTGGGAGATGTCGCTGTTATGTACCGCACCAATGCACAATCACGCGCACTGGAAGAACAGTTCCTTCGTGCTAACATTCCTTATAAGGTCATTGGTAGCCGCAAGTTCTATGAGCGCAAAGAGATTAAAGATATGCTGGCTTATCTCCGCTTGCTGGCGAACCCTAATGATGACCTCAGCATGCAGCGTATCATCAATGTTCCTAATCGTAAGATTGGCCCTAAAACGCTAGGTGAGTTACAACGCTGGGCCGGCGAAAAGCATATCTCCCTCCATGAAGCTGTTCAGCAGATTAACGAGCATCCTACACTTGGCAAAGCGGCAAAAATTGCTTTGTCTGGCTTCGGTGAACTACTTATTGACTTTAACAATGCTCTTGAGGAACTCAATTTGCCAGAATTACTTGATCGTATCGCCGAACGAAGTGGGTACGGTCCCGAACTGCGAGAATCTTTAGAAGGTGAAGAGCGTTGGAGTAACGTACTGGAATTGCGACGTGTGGCTGAAGATTACTCAGCAATTGAAACACATACTGCGTTGGAACTCTTCCTTGAGAATGTCGCGCTTGTAGGTGGCGCGGATACCACGCAAACGGGAGAGAACGGTACAATTATGAAAGAAGAGCGTAACGACGCGGTTACCTTAATA
The DNA here is from genome assembly GCA_035568795.1 of Ktedonobacteraceae bacterium. Taxonomy (GTDB): domain Bacteria; phylum Chloroflexota; class Ktedonobacteria; order Ktedonobacterales; family Ktedonobacteraceae; genus DATMNR01. The sequence goes on along the minus strand of DATMNR010000182.1, from coordinate 833 downwards.
ACACTCCACGCCGCGAAAGGCCTGGAGTATCCTGTAGTATTTATTGTTGGCATGGACGAGGGTTCCCTTCCTCATTCACGTTCGATCGATAAACCAGAGCAATTGGAGGAAGAACGTCGACTGGCATATGTTGGCTTTACTCGTGCAATGCGACGCCTCTACCTTATACGCGCTTACCGACGTTCCTACTTTGGCGAGAGTCAGGTGACTGAACCATCGAGATTCCTGGAAGATATTCCCCTGCATCTCGTCTCGAATCAGGGCGCAACCAGTTCTCAAACGTCAGGGAACCAGCGTTCAAATGTTTCTCGTCGTAGCAGTTGGGGTGATGAGTACAACTACAATCAGGATACCCGTACGTCGCGAGAGACAGGGCGTGTATTTGGTTCTGGTAAACCGCAGGTCAGTAGTCTAAAACCACAAAGCGCTGCTCGCCCAACATCGAACATACCTCCATCATCGCCAAAAATAGTGCATTCACAGCAAAACAATCTTGAAGGAACACCCTCGACACCATCTAAACCACAGAGTCAGCAATACAAGCCAGGAGATAGGGTTCGCCACGATAAGTTCGGAGAGGGAATCATCCTTAAAAGCGAAATGGAACAAAACACAGAATTCGTCGAAGTTCAATTCCAGGGTAAACATGGTAAAAAGCGCCTGAGTTTGGATTTTGCAAAACTAGAAAAGATATAAATGCTCCACATTATGCCATAAAGTACCATCATCAAGCTCCCACTGCTTCATTACCCCAAAGGGTCTGCAAGTTGCGTTGATTTGTTTCAGCAAGACTTTTTCTATTGATTATCTTTGGGGAGGCACCCTTAATGACT
>DATMNR010000181.1:0-5668 GCA_035568795.1 Ktedonobacteraceae bacterium | reverse complement strand
CCATAGGCCCCTCTTTCTTCGTATGTATCACGCTTTTATCGTCTGTAAGACCTGATGTACTTCTTTGTATTGAGGTCTAAATTTTCACTTCTTTGTGATCTTATTTTACTCTATACATGGATGATCTGTATAGACTGTTAGCATGTGCAAGAACGCGGCCCAAAAATGACAATCCCTTGGGGGATTGGCTTATGATATACAGGCGGGATATGAGATAGCCTGCCTGAATCATTTCTCTACCAATTCCGACAAGGGATAGTAATACTATGGCAGCGAGGAAAAACATTTTGTAAGGGCAGCATTCTGCCCCCATTAACACTCTGAAAGAGCAACTCTATGGAGTGCTCTTCTATTACTTTTTGACCTTGACGACTGCCTCCGAGAGTTCTTTCCCAGGAGAGAAACGAACACGATTTTTTGCAGGAACCTGGATAGGTTTGCGATCCCTTGGGTTAACTCCTTTACGAGCTGCACTCTTGCGTACCTTGAAAGAACCAAAGCCCACCAGACGTACCTCGTTTCCTGAATGTAGAGAATCACGAATGTTATCAAGTGTAGCTTCTAATACTTCGCCGGCCTTCTTCTGGGTCAATCCCGTTTGTGCAGCTATTCGTTTTGTTAATTCTTGTCGACCGACAATAGTCGATGCAGATTTTGTTGTAGCCATGGGTTTGAAATCCTCCTTACAACGGACAATACTCGTCGCTTTTCATCCCAATAATTTATTGCTGGGCCTCTAGAGCGGCTTCATAACTCACTGCCGTTAACGAGTATAGCATGCGATTGGAAAGAATTCAAGGGGCTGAACCTGCTTGAGAGCTAGCCTCACGCCCTGATAGGCCTTAGGAAGCCAATCTAAAGCAGGCGTACAGTTATAAAATTGGCTCTAGAAGCTGCATGAATAATGAATAGAAGACTCTATTCAAAACTATTTTCTAAACTACAGCATAAAGTATAAGCCCATCAGTGGTATGTTCTTGCTCGACCTGTCCACTATAGCGTAAATGCTCGAGGTGTGATAGCGTTTCGGCTACTGCCATACGGCGTGCTTCACTATTATTCCAACGGTGACCAAAGAGTTGTTCAGCGAGTTCATATGCATGTTGAGGTTTCACTTTAACCATGGCTAAGATCTCTAACTCGCGCTGCCTGTGGTGTTCAATGATTTCTGCTGTACGTCCTGCCAGGTCGGCAAATGGCTCTCCATGCCCAGGAAGGACGATGCTAGCAGGCAGGTTAGCAACCTTTTCCAGTGAGTTCAAGTAGTCACCTAGCGGATTCACACGGTCACGTTCTGAGTAGAGGCCAACATTTGGGGTTATGCGCGGTAATACGTGATCGGCTGCCAGGAAGACTCCATCACGCTCACGGAAGAGACATATATGCCCGTCAGAATGTCCAGGTGTCCAGATCACACGATAACGTTCGCCCACCAGGTCAATTTCCTCCCCATCTTCAACCAGCGTAATCACATCATGTGGTGGAACGCGAATAATGTTACGCATAATTTCAGGGTCAACCTGGGTGAACCAGAAATCAGTGGGAGGTAGACCATGCTGTTTGAAAAAATGTGAGACGCTTTGGAACCGCTCAGGCATTGTACCAGTCCATATAACCTGTATCCCGGCTTCATCAATGGGATGCATATAGACTTCAGCCCCACTCTCTTCTTGCAATTCTCCGGAGAGACCAATATGATCGGGGTGGTGGTGCGTAAGGACAATTGTACGGAGTGTGTCTAATGTAAGTCCAACATGTTCTAAGCCTGCCCACAATGCTGCGCGGGAGTCGGGCATACCGATACCCGCATCAACAAGCGCCCACCCATCATTGCCAACAAGTGCATGGACATTGACAGTACGTAGCGGAAATGGAATAGGTAAGGTGATTTTCCAGATACCTGGAGCAACCTCACGAGCTTCGGGAAGCGGCTCATCCTGTCGGTGAGGCTGCACCGGGGAAGTTTGTTGCATGTAAAGGAACTTTCTGTGTGTTCTAGTTGCAATGTAATACAATCGTTCTCTTCAGATTGTATTGCCTGGCAAGAGCAAGTGTCAAATATAAAAACCTCTAGTTGCTTATGCACGGCGCATTTGTTACAATGTGCTTACAATCTGCAAGCATGCGAAATTGCAACCCGCGATGGTCAGATGAAAGGTACGGATGTATCCTGTGTCGAAAGTATATGCAATCACAAACCAGAAGGGGGGAGTTGGAAAAACCACCACCGCCATCAACCTTGCTACATACCTGGCTGCTTCAGGTCGCAAAGTGTTGCTTGTCGATATGGATCCACAGTCCAACACAAGCAGCGGCATTGGAGCCTCTAAAAATCTCCGAAAATATACCATTTACGATCTTCTCGTTCAACAAGATGATGAGTTAACCATTTTTGATGTAATTGTACCAACTCAACGTCGCGAACTGGTGGTTGCTCCCTGCACTGTGGATCTAGCGGCTGCAGAGGTTGAACTTGTGGGCGCATTAGCGAGAGAGAACAGGCTACACCAGGTACTCGAACCAATTCGCCAGCGTTGCGACTATATCCTCATCGATTGCCCGCCTTCACTAGGACTACTTACCCTGAATGCCCTTGTTGCTGCAGATGCTCTGATTATTCCCATTCAATGTGAATATCTGGCCCTGGAGGGCCTCAGCCACTTATTGAATACTATCCAGATCGTGAAGAACAAGCTCAATCCAAATCTGTACATCGAAGGCGTGGTACTTACTATGTTTGATCCTCGCACACGCCTGGCAGGTGAGATTGTACGAGAGGTACGTAACCACTTCCCCAAAGAAGCGTTTCAAACGATTATCAATCGCAATGTTCGTCTAAGCGAGGCTCCCAGCTACGGGCAAGCGATCCTCGATTATGACCCCTCCTCTCCTGGAGCGCTCGCATATCGCACACTGGCAGAGGAGGTGATAGCCCGTGGCTAAGCAAAAGTTTGGATTAGGGCGTGGATTGGACGCTCTCATATCCGGCGCATCTGAAGTAATGGCTGCTCAACAATCATCTCGCGTTGATGAAGAGAACATTTTACACATCCCAATCAACGCAATCATCCCCAACCCTCGACAACCACGCAGGATTCTTACCGAGGACGATCCCAAACTGCTGGAACTGAGCATCTCTATCAAACAGCATGGTCTTTTACAGCCGCTGGTGGTCACTCGCCTGGATACCGATGCTACGTTAACTGCCTCAAGTCAAAAAGCAACGGCAAATGACTCCTGGTTCGGCGAGGAAGATCAGAAAGACGATGCTCAATCTGCGTCTGAAACGGTCGTACAATTCCAGATTATTGCTGGCGAACGTCGCTGGCGTGCCTCGCGCATGGCAGGTTTGACAAAAGTTCCAGTCGTGCTGAAAGAAGCCGCACCACAAGAGATGCTTGAGTTAGCCCTGATCGAGAATATTCAGCGCGCCGACCTCAATCCCATAGAAGAGGCGCTCGCATATCAAGCATTGATCCACGAATTTGGCTTGACCCAGGAAATGGTGGCCAGGGCTGTGGGTAAAGATCGCTCAACCATCACTAACGCTCTGCGCCTGTTAACTCTTGCTCCAAAGGTGCGAGAAGCACTGGTCAATCAGCCTGAAAATTTTAGTGAGGGGCATGCTCGCGCACTGGCAGGCATAAGCCGCGAGGAAGACCAGATTGCCGCAATGGGCAAGATCATCACCTTGAAATTGAATGTGCGTCAGGCTGAGGAATTGGCGGCGCGTATTAAAGCAGCGGAACGCGCTGATGCCGCAGCACAAGAGATTTCTGCTTCCCCTCCAAAACGATCCCCTGAACTGGACGACCTTGAATCACAATTTCGTAATGCACTCATGGTAAAGGTTGATTTAAAGCGAAGTTCTAAAGGAAAGGGGACTCTAGTCCTACACTTCAATAACCAGGACGAACTCGAGCGTTTATATACCAGACTGGTGAAACACGAAGAGTAATTATTCGTTGGAGGGAAACATGGCTACATTGGAAAACCCGTTTGAGAAGGTGCGATCTAAGATGGTCGCGGCTCGCATAGAATTTATAGGACAATTGGCTACATTCAGTAACGACGAGATAACCAGAGCACCTGGCGAAGAAGAGTGGTCTCCACTTCAGTTAGCAAATCACCTTTATATTGCAGATGGCCTGGCTCTTGAGCAATTGCAAATTGTACAAAATGAAGATAACCCGCTCATACTTGATGTCGGAGACGAAGCGCCGCGTCGAACACGCTCCTCCGAAACCCCGGTATCGCTTAACGCTGTTCTCGCCGGTATGGCCGCTCGACGTGAGGAACTTTACGAATACATGGCCAGCCTGCCTGCCGACGCATGGGAGCGCCCATTACGCCATCCTGACTGGGGTCAACTCAAATTCTACCAGTTGGTGAATGTTCTACCAGCCCATGATCGAACGCATGCTCAGCAACTGACGAACATCAAAGCGAAATATTCGTAAGGCTACGTTTACACTTCTAATTCTTTTCTGAATTCATCGAGGTATGTATGCATAAAAACCATACGCTCCTGGGCCAAAGCACGACCAGTTTGTGTAGCCATTGTGCCATCCAGCTTGAGCAATTTGGTGAAGAAGTGATCGAGCATATAACGACGATCATCTAATGTATGCCATTCAGCAAATGGATCTTCGGGATGATAGGTTTGAGTTTCGCCCGTTCGTCGAACTGCTCCCGTTATTGCCCAGCGTAAGATGCCAATCGCTCCAAGACTATCGAGACGGTCGGCATCCCGCACGACCCTTGCCTCCAACGTACGAGGCTCAATGCCCAGACTGAAGCTATGAGCCGCAATCGCATGCAAGATTGCCTCTCGGGTGCCAGCGGAGACATCATAAGCTAAAAGTAATTCGCCAGCCATCGACATCGAGAGATCAGCATGGTGCAGCGATGTATCAATTGAGAGATGGCCTATGTCATGCATCAACGCAGCCATACCCACAATAAATGTGTCCGCGTTCTCTTGCCCAGCAATACGTAAAGCCAGCCTATAGACTCGTTTGATATGCTCCCAATCATGCGCAGGATCATCAAATCCTCGGTAACGCTGCTGCATCTCTTCGTATACTTTTGACAATACATGCGATTCAACATCATCTGTTTCCATGGAAGAAAACCTATCTCTTTCTTTCACATACAAAGGCAACGAGCCACTAAATAATTCTCCAGGCTTCGTCACATTCCCATTCTCAATGATAATCACCTGGTTGAGTATATCCTCGAAAAAGTGAAAATGCATCCTTTGAACACATTATGGGGTAATGTTTTTCAAATTTTTTCCGTTCAGATGCAAAGCGTGAGTATATTAAGTAAAGGAATGAGTAAATCCGGTCGGAGATAATTGCGTTCAAGCACCTCTGTACCTGGTCATCACGAGATCAAAGGGGAGAAATGTGATGGGACAATTCGGACCAAGGCAAAACAACAAAACCATAGGTGAGCGGAGCGAAGCTATTATTATGGCAAAATTGTTAGAAGTTGGTTATGGCGTCCTCATGCCCTTTGGTGATAACCGTCGCTACGATCTTGTGATCGAAGACGCTGATGGAATCTTCTTTCGGATTCAGTGCAAGACAGGTTGGGTTGAGAACGATGGAGCTTATATCCAATTTAAAACCGCAAGTTCATACTATCACACAAAGGCAGGAAG
>DATMNR010000180.1:0-4157 GCA_035568795.1 Ktedonobacteraceae bacterium | reverse complement strand
ACGTTCCATTGCATCTGTGGTTATAAAACGGATACTGTCCTGGAGATAATATACTTCTTCACGCAGTTTCTCAGGCAGGACATTCTCTATCTTGCAACTGGCAGAAAGCGCAGCAGAGCGATATTGATCATCGAAGCTTTGAGCCATCAAATCACTACCCAGCATCAACATCGTCGCTTCATCAGCTGTGAAGCTTAAAGGGGGCAAAAAGTACCCTTTCATTAAGGAGTAGCCCAGGCCTGGAATAGAAACGATCGGCACACCAGCCTCTCCTAGAGCCTGAATGTCACGATAGATAGTGCGTTTGCTTGTCTCAAAAGTTTCAGCCAGGTCTTCGGCGCGCTGCCTACCTTTACCCTGCAATTCAAGGATGATGGCTAATAGACGGTCGGTTCTATTCATACAAGCACTCTCCATGTTTCCTTCTTCGTTTACCTGAGATGTGAAAACATATGCTGTTGCAATAATAGCACAGTGCGTCATGCTCTTTTGCTTAATATAAGTTTTGTAGTATCATGTACTTGTACCAGCGCATCAAAACTATCTCATGTAGTGCTTTGTTAAGAGCAAAAGTGTTCAACTAACTTCGAATCTCATGAAGATTTTGAAAGGAGAACGAAATGGCAGAAAGTGTTTACAAGGTAATCGCGCTTGTAGGAACCAGCGAAGAATCGTGGGAGAAAGCGGCCGCAGCCGCTATCAATCGAGCTTCACAGACCTTAAGGGACATTCGTGTCGCCCGTATCATTGAACAAGACATCCATATCGAACCTGGCAGGCCTCATACCTATCGTGTCAAGATGGAGGTATCGTTTAAGTATGAGGGTGGCGACTGATCAGTTTTAAGGTGATGCCCTACAAGAGGTTGACAAACATTTACTCGCCGATGTATCCTCAGAACAGTATGAATGAATATTCATACGCGAGACGACAAATGGCTGGCGTCTCCTGGTTATGGTTACAGTCAAAGAGAGGAACGCAACTTCTAGTTGGCGTTCAGCAGAGAAGAACAGAAGAATGCGAGCAACACCAGTTATCATGCAAACCTTCAACCGTACTGGTCAAGATCACGTTGAACTTGTGCCTTACTCTGTTTATGCTTTGGGAATCTATATTTTCGTATCAGGTGTTTGCGTAAGTTTATTCAACGTAGTCAACATTATTAGTTTCGCACATATTGAAGTCGGTACGCATGCAGCAGTTTCAACATGTGCAGTGTTACTTTTTGCTTTCCTCCTTACCCGTCTCACCCTTACCGGCCTTGCCAGACTCCATGGGCTACGCAGTCTGGTAGGGCTTACGATGAGGCTAGCCACAAACTCGGCTTAGGGAGATATTATCGGGAGCAATGAAGCTTCCAATCTACAGTAGGTATCCAAGGAGGACCTCCCAACTAGCTGGAGGTTCTCTTTTTTGTTGCGTATTCACTACTATCATTGCACTTGCTACCAAGCATATGCAACTCAATCAATTGGTGCTTATATCTCGCAGACATCACGAAAAGGAGTGTTACATGCTGAAAGAATTGATTTCTAACTCACAAAGACAGGGTGGGATGCAGAAAGTACATATTAAGAAATATATACCTTTTCCGCCTATCGATCTACCGGATCGCCAATGGCCATCCCGCACAATTACAACCGCACCCACATGGTGCAGCGTTGATCTACGCGATGGTAACCAGGCGCTTCCCATTCCTATGGGACTCAAAGAAAAATTGAGGATGTTCCAACTCCTGGTCGATATTGGCTTCAAAGAGATAGAGGTTGGCTTCCCATCATCCTCTCAGATCGAATTTGATTTTGTCCGTTTACTGATCGAGGATCATCACATACCCGATGATGTCACCATCCAGGTACTCGTGCAGGCCCGCGACGAGTTAATTACGCGCACCTTTGAGTCGTTGCATGGAGCAAAGAAGGCAATTGTCCATCTCTATAATTCGACTTCGCCTCTCCAACGGCGGGTAGTTTTCGGCTTAGAGAAGCCAGACATTATCAATATCGCTGCACGCGGTGCGAAGCTTGTTAAAGAGTTAGTACCAACACTTCCTGAAACACAAGTCATTATGCAGTACTCGCCTGAAAGCTTTTCGTCAACCGAAGTAGATTTCGCACTTGAGATATGTGAAGCTGTCGTTGATATCTGGCAACCCACTCCCGAAAATAAAATCATTCTGAATCTTCCGGTCACTGTTGAAGTTGCAACCCCAAATGTTCACGCAGATCAGATCGAATGGTTCTGTAGGCACATGCGCAATCGTGAGGCAGCTATTATCAGCCTGCATACTCACAATGATCGTGGAACGGGAGTTGCCTGCACTGAACTGGGATTGCTGGCGGGTGCAGATCGAGTTGAAGGCACGCTTTTCGGTAACGGTGAGCGTACTGGTAATGTAGATATTGTTACTGTCGCACTTAATATGTATACGCAGGGTGTTGATCCTGGTCTGGATTTAAGCGATATCAGTGCGATTAGTGCTGTAGCTGAGAGCTGCACCCGACTTGAAGTACCTATCCGTCACCCATACGCGGGCGAATTGGTCTTTACTGCATTCTCCGGCTCCCATCAGGACGCGATCAATAAAGGCATGACGGCCCAGGACGCATCTCCCGATGCGTTATGGCAGGTACCCTATCTACCCATCGATCCAAAGGATATTGGACGCTCGTATGAGGCGATTATTCGCATTAACTCGCAATCAGGCAAGGGAGGGGTGGCTTACGTGATGGAGACCGAGTTTGGCTACCAATTACCTAAGGCGATGCATGTTGAGTTGGGCAAGATCATCAAAAATCTTGCCGATGAGTGCGGTGAAGAACTTTCGGGCACTCAGATCTACCAGGCATTCGAGCAGGAGTATCTCGATCTGAATGAGCCGTTTGCTTTAGAATCGTTCTCTGTTGAGGAAAAATCGCGTCAGAGCGCACCTAAAGTCGTTGCCTGTACAGCCCGCATCACCGTTGACGGTGTCACTCGCGAACTGCATGGCAGTGGCAACGGTCCCATTGATGCGTTTGTTCAGGCGCTCAACCAGAATGATATAGCCGATTTTAAAGTACTCACCTACACAGAGCATGCTCTTGGAGAAGGGGCCGAAGCCCAGGCAATAGCATATATTCAGATCCAGGTATCTTCTGGCACAACATTCTTTGGTGCTGCGACGGATACGAATATCGAATTTGCTGCTGTCAAGGCTGTATTGAGCGCTCTTAATCGATCACAGCAATATCGCACCTAAACATTGTCATCCTGAGCCGCAGGGAAGGATCTCGTACCCAGTGCCCTTAATCGCTCGCAGCACTATCGCGGATAATGTGAATAGGTAAAAAGGAGCTTTTGACTTTTATAGGCCAGAAATTACGTCGCTACTGGCTCAAGAAATCGTTGACCGCAAGCATAAATTCATTAAATTTACTGCGATGAACATTATGCGATGCCCCATTGATCTGGACGGCACGGCTGTTTGTGGGTAAATATCGTTTCGCCTGTTCCCAGGCAGCCTCGTCTAGTGTCGTTCCTAAAGACGTATCAGCTCGAATTAAGAGGGTAGGTGCAGCGATACGTGCAAGCAATGGAAGGAGATCGCCCTCCTCTCCTGCCTCGGAGAATACACTGATAACCGCCTCTCGAGTCACTTTGTGCAGTGCTTCGATTTTTCCCTCAATATCAGCCTCGGCCCAACCCGGATTATCGGTACTAATTTCTACGCGCAATTCGTCTGTAGGGCGACCAATATCCTTTGCGTAGAAAATAGCTCGTTCTTCTGAACCACTGAGACCAAAGTTATGGGCCGGATCCTCAAGAATGACTTGCGAGAAAGGAGGTACGAGCTTCTGAGATTCAGCTCCACTTGCCAATATCATAGCCGTCGATCCTCCCCAAGAATGTCCTATCAACAAGGGACGTTCCAAACCCAGAAAGTCTATAAATGCAGCAGCGTCATCAGCAGTGTGGCGGAGACTATAGGCTCCTTTCGAGGGTTTGATGCTATCGCCATGTCCACGCATATCCAAGGCATACACCCTATAGCGATTTGCCAGCGCGGGTCCTACGCGTACCCAGCTTTGCGCAGAACTTGTAATACCATGTAACAGGAGCACACTGGGAAATTCGACCCGTTCTGCTCCCCAGCTCAGGTAATGAAAGCGTCCAGC
>DATMNR010000179.1:0-3294 GCA_035568795.1 Ktedonobacteraceae bacterium | reverse complement strand
TTCCAGGTTAAAGAGTGCCCAACATTTGCCTCTTTCCTCATGATCCGTGAAGGTATTCTATCCTCTCTCATGGCTTCACAAGCGCATTCGTGTATAGTAGGGACTGGGCTTGCCCCTGTCCTGGCGCCCTTGCGGCCGTCGTGGGGTGGGGCGCTCCTTCTTGCTCTTGTGTTCCTCCTATTTCCATTACAAGCATCAGCGCATACTGCTACAAATACTGGTCGTATTTATGGACAACTGCTCGATGGCACGAAACGGAATGCGCCGGTGGCGGGTCAAAGCATAACATTGCAAATGGCGCAGGGAGAGAATGCACGCGATCTTACAAGCACAACGACTGATGCTCACGGTATGTTCTCTTTTAGTGGTCTGAATACAGATAAAACCATCAACTATGCTCTCTATACGCTCTATCAAGGAGCGCAATATTACACTGATTTGATCGACCTGAGTATCAAGCCTGTTCAACACATCAATCTGACTGTCTATGATGCGACAATAAGCATTGCCAACATTGCAATCGTTCAAGCCAATATTTTGATCGATAAAGCTGATGCGCAAAGTAGCCTTCTTACTATTTCTGAAAACTACATTTTCGAGAATTTAGGTCCAACGACATACGTAGGATCACTGCAGGCGAATGGTAGTAAACCGAATGCACTGCTCTTCTCATTACCAAAAAACGCTCGTAATGTGTCGCTCAAGTCAGGCTTCGACGGATACCAGGTCATTCAAGTAGATACTGGCTTTGCAACTAACGCCGCTATTACGCCTGGCATGTCGCAGTTTGCATTTTCTTTTCAAGTACCCTACAGAACATCAAGTTATGATTTCAGTTATACGGTTGTTTATCCTACGGTGAATCTTTCGCTGCTGGTACCATTGAAAATGCATGCCAGTTCAGCCGGAATGGATGCGTTGGGGCCTGTGAATGCTAACCAGAGCACTTTCCAACAATTCAATGCAAAAAAACTCCTTGCAGAAACTCAGATTCATGTACAATTGGATGGTTTGCCTGTATCTCAGCAAATTATCAATCCTCAGCCTCTCAATCAGAATACACTCTGGCTCATCCTCGCAATTCTATTGATGCTGGCAATTGTGAGCGTGACATGGTTTATGTATCGCCTCTCACACCATCAAGCAGCAAACAGGCAAAAACAAATGTTACAGTCCTCACGTAGGGGCGGGGGTGGTGCGGTAGAGGGGAGGGGACCCTTGGGTCGCCTATCATCAAACGATGCAGAGAGGCGTGGAGCTTTGGGTCGTCCATCTTCAAACGATGCTCTACCGTCACAAAAAGATCAACAAGAGGCGTTGCTTCAGGAATTACTAGATCTGGATAAGGCTTATGAATCTGGTACAATCAAGAAATCACAATACGAGCAACGTCGTACTAGAAAAAAGGCCGAGCTTCGCAATTTGATGAGCAAGGATGTAGTTGAACAGTCAGCTACAATGAAGAAAACGGCCAGAAGTAGCGGCAAGGGGGGAATGTGAACGCTCCATATCTGGAGATAAAGGGACTCAAGAAAACCTATAATTTCAAGCCTATCTTACGTGGCATTGACATGGTGCTCGATCAAGGCAAGTGCATGGCACTGCTAGGCGCGAATGGCGCGGGAAAAACAACACTGTTGCGTATCCTGGCCTGTTTGACCAAACCTGCCGCGGGAACTGTGCGCATCGACAGTTTGGATATTGGACAAGAAGCACAACAGATACGCCTGCTTGTGGGTTTTGCCGGTCACCAGCCCAACCTGTACGATGAACTGACAGTGCTAGAAAATTTGCTGTTCTTTGGTCGCATGTATGCTGTGAAGAATGCGCGAGAGCGAGCGGATACCTTGCTACAACGGGTAGCATTGGCACGGCGCTCAAACGAGAGAGTTGGTACCCTTTCTCGCGGGCAACTTCAGCGCCTATCATTGGCAAGAGCCTTACTGCATTCACCGGGATTGCTCTTGCTTGATGAGCCAGATACAGGGCTTGACGATGAAGGGATTGAACTACTTGAAGAGTTACTGAGAGAGCATGCAGCACAAGGTGGCACCACGTTGTTTACCACACATAACTTTGAACGAGCTGAGACATTCAGCGACCAGATCTGCATGTTGAGTGGAGGGCGCGTGGTGTATCAACAGGCATCGAGCGACTTAGAAGCGGGAAGTGTTCGGCTTGCTTATCAGGAGGCGCTGCGATGACGTTTCTATCACAGATCCAGGCAATACTGTGGAAGGATATCCGCTGCGAATTACGTAGCAAGCAAACCTGGATGAGTATGGGACTGTTTGCACTACTCGTGCTGGTTATCTTTAACTTTGCCTTTGACTTGCGTGTGGATAATAAAGCTGCGATTGCGCCTGGCGCTTTATGGGTAGCATTTGTATTCGCGAGTTTGCTCGGATTGGGACGTACCATAACCTCAGAACAGGAAAAGGGGTCAATGGATCGTTTGATGCTTTGCCCGGTAGATCGTAAAGCCATTTACCTTGCGAAGCTACTTGGGAATATCGTATTTATCTCAGTGGTGGAAATTATTGCTCTGCCCGTCTTTGCAGCCTTGTTCAATGTTCCCCTTTTTACGGGTGAACTTTTGCCAATTGTTTTGCTAGGCACAATTGGCATTGCCACCATTGGCACGCTATTTTCAGCAATCGCTGCAGCGACGCAAGCTCGTGAATTGTTATTGCCACTACTGGTCTTTCCATTGATTGTTCCAGTTGTTATAGGCGCGGTACGTGCCACAGGCGTATTGATGGCACCATCGGTGAATGAACCACCCTGGCTGGGCATGATGCTGGCCTTTGATGTAATTTTTTTAAGTGTTTCCCTGCTTACGTTTGAATATGTGATAGAGGAATAACAAATATGGCTCTAGTAAAAAGAGAAGCAATTATCGAGCATGGAACGGCGAATGTTGGCCCGAATCAGCGAGATACACGTTTTCTGGTTGTATCCATTATATTAGGCATACTTTCATTGATAGGCATGATGGTTTCAATCTGGATGATTTTTTTGTACGCGCCGATGGATGCTATCCAGGGAAATCCGCAGCGCATCTTTTACTTTCATGTACCTATGGCATGGCTGGGCATGCTGAGTTTTGTGATAGTTGCTTTTGCTGGAATCGTCTATCTTGTGAAGAAAGATGATCGCTGGGATTGGGTGGCTCGTGCTTCAGCCGAGCTTGGGGCTTTTTTCATTACACTGGCGTTGATCCTCGGATCTATCTGGGGTAAAACCATCTGGGGCACCTGGTGGACCTGGGATGCTCGTCTGACGACAACCCTG
>DATMNR010000178.1:0-17253 GCA_035568795.1 Ktedonobacteraceae bacterium | reverse complement strand
CGACAACGCTATCTCTTCATTGTTGGTGGACCGCGCATTTCAAATGCTTTTGCAAAGGAGCTTGGCTATGATGCTGGTTTTGGGCCAGGTTCTACTGCAATCTCAGTTGCGAGCTATATCGCACAAGAGTTAGTAGCTCGTCAAAAGTAATGTGTTGTAAGTTCGAAATCTCCATTTTAAAGATTCTACACATTCAACAGGCGAAAGTATCCAAGTGGCCGTGCTTTACGTGTAATGGGGTAAGGTAGTTTGTTATCTCAGCATGATGAAAGGTGTCTTTATATGTTAGACAGCGAAGGCGAATTGATTGAAGAACAGTCAGAAGTAAAAATGCAGGCTGATCCAGAAGAGCTTGTGAAAAGAGAACTGGTTGAGCATCCAGAAATTTTGGAGGCAGCTACGGAACGAAAAATGCGCAAATTTGCTCCTAGTGGTCTGATAGTTTTGCTTGTTGGAGTCGTGCTCATTGCATTAGGTCTTTTCATCCACTCTGGTGAATATACTATTGGGGGCTTTGTTGCGGGGGTAGGGGTAATAGTAGTAATTATTGGGATGTGCAGATTATTAATTGGATTAATCAAGCCAATTGTTCCTAGCCAGCTATGATGAAGGCGGCATTAAATCATCAACTAATTGCTGTATAGTAACAAATCTAAAGCCACGACTTTTTAGATCCTGAATGATAATAGGTAATGCTGCTACTGTTTGCGCACGATTTCCTCCTCCATCGTGTAAAAGGAGAATGGCGCCATTTCGTGCATAATAGAGAGTTTGGCTAACAATGGCATTCACTCCTGGTAAACTCCAGTCTTCGGCAGATCCGTTCCACATAACAGTTGTATAGTGAAGATATCTGGCTTGCGCTAAGACAGTGTTGTTTACTGCTCCATAGGGTGGACGAAAAAAGGATGGTCTGACTCCTATTGTAGTTTGAATAATATTGGTAGTGGAAGTTAGTTGTGACTGAATCCCCTGTGCTGAAAAAGAGGTTAGTACCGGATGTGACCAACTATGATTGGCTACTATATTCCCCTGATGGTACTCCTGACGGACGATATTGGGGTAATCTGCAACCAGGTATCCCACATCGAAAAACGTAGCCTCTACTCCATATTGTTTTAGAATGGCAAGAATTTGAGGTGTATAGTAGGGATTGGGTCCGTCGTCAAAGGTCAAAGCGATTTCTGGTATATGAGTATTACCATTGAAAAGCGGATAGTTTAAAGTTGGAATTGGCTTTGCGGTTAATGTGTGTGTCAATGCCTTGCTAAAAGTATGTGAAGTTCCAGGAGTTTTTGGATGTATCGATGATGGTGTCTTTTCCAAATACGAATAGCTCGTGAGTGTAAACGACCCAAGCATTAGAAGGACGGCACTTAGTAGCAAAATAACCATGACTCGTTTATTGAATTTCCTGGAGAGTCGATCCCTACCAAGTTCGCCATGTATGTTCGATGTATTCATTGTATGAATACCCTCTTTTCTGCCCAATATTTGATCGAGCATTTCCGGAGGATAAGACTTGAGTGCAAGAACTCTTTCTGAGCATATTGGAAGATAGAAATCCGCAAGAAAACTTTGAGAACTATGCATGCGATGCGGTTTATTCTATTATCGCTAACGAGTATAGCATATTTCCGATGAAGAGCAAAAATAGGCGAGGTTTTTGCATATAAACTCGAAAGAAACTATCCAAATACCATTCTACGTTACTTGTTCTTACTTTCTGACGTTCTTTTGTAGGAGTATCTTTTACTCTTTCATGCCAAATTAGCGACATGAATTCTTTCATTTTTAGGAGACAATAGCATGCTAGAGCAGATCTGGTATTTGATTTGGCGCCGCAAGTACCCGGTACGCAAGCCGAATCATACCCTCTTGATGCTCATGCTGTGTTACATATTGCTCTTTTTCTCAAGCTGCTCTAATCCATTAAGTGGTATTGATTCTGCCACTATAGTACATCCAACTCCCACTCTCTCCAAAACATCAATAACCCCCTCCCCGACGGGAATCCGAACAGATAGTAATGTTGAAAGCCCCTTGAAGGTTCAACTGGCTAAAGTACAACAGATAATGGCGGGGATGACGCTTGATCAGAAACTAGGACAGTTACTTATTGTAGAGTATTTGGGGAATAGTTATGCTGGAACAGAACTTCAATATATGATAGCGAAACAATATGTTGGTGGGTTTTTGTACCAGGAGAGCAATCATAACTTTGAGCCGCCATATAACAACATCAGCAATGTAGCTGATTTTTCGCACCAAACGATGAGCGATGCACAAATTCCCTTGCTTATTGGCACTGATCAAGAGGGCGGACTTGTCAACAGGTTATATGTGTTCCATGGCTATTTGCCTTCAGCAGCCGAAATGGGCGCATCGGGGAAGCCACAGGTTGCTTATAGCCAGGGGGCTTTGGCTGCAAAGTGGATGCAACAATTGGGCATAAATACTGATCTCGCACCAGTTGTCGATGTGCATACAGTCGATCCTCCAGTTCTGGAATCACGCATGTTTGGAAGTGACCCACAAACAGTTGCTACATATGCTGGAGCGTATTTAGATGGTTTGCAACAGAATAACGTCGTAGGGTGCCTAAAACATTTCCCTGGGCTTGGAGCTGTAACATCCGATCCACATGCTGGATTACCAACAGTCAATAGAAGCCTGGCGGATTTGGAGAAAATAGATCTTGCTCCTTATAAATTAATGATTCAGAAATATCATCCAGCGATGATTATGTCAACAGATGTACTGATGCCAGCAATTGATCCGACACTGCCATCCGAACTTTCTCAAAAGACTATCAGTGACCTCCTTCGCAATCAATTAGGATACGATGGGGTGGTTATCACTGATGGTCTCTATATGCAGGGCATAAGCGATAGCTGGTCATTAAGTCAGGCGGCTGTACTCTCTATCATTGCAGGTGATGATCTGGTTGAAGGTCCATATAGCGCTAGTCAGGTTGCAGACGTGGTGGCAGCACTCAAGCAGGCTATACAGCAGGGCAAGTTGACAATGGACCGTATTAATCAATCCGTGCAGCGAATCTTGCTAATGAAAGTCCAGTACGGTATTATCAAGTGACATTACAAAAGTGCGCGTAAAGGTGATAGAATCTTTTCGCTCAGAATGGCATACCAGGGGCGTTTCAGCCATTGTTCAAGCGTCAATTCAAATGAGTTAGATTTGTCACATTCAAAAAGCTCTTCCATTTGATGGGCTAACTTATTACTGTAGACTTCTACATTGATCTCGTAATTGCCAACGGAACTAAGCCGGTCGAGATTGGCGGTTCCTATGGTTGACCATTCCCCATCAATTGTGCAAGTTTTAGCATGCAGCATATTGTGATAGCCAAAAACCCGAATGCCAGCCTTGAGACATTCTGAGAAATGGCCTCGTGTTAACCAATCAACGACCACATGATTTGAAATCCATGGCACGAGTATCTCAACATTCACGCCACGCTTTGCAGCAGCTTTAAGAGCTCCTAACAAAACCCGATCAGGAACAAAGTAAGCATTAGAGAGTAGAATAGAGCGTTCTGCTTTGTCAATGGCTTCGATGTACATATCGCGGATTGGAAATGTCAGGCGTAATGCACTTGTGCCTCGGAAATTGATAAGAGGATCGAAACTCCTGGGGTAGTGCTGTGAAATATGATCCTGATCAGGAGTATGTTGATTCCAAAAGTCGATGAATGATTGAGCGAGATGGGCAGTGGCTGGACCATTCATGCGTAGATGTGTATCTCTCCAGCTTGTTTCGTACAGGCTTCCCAGATTAAAACCACCTATAAAACCAATTGAATCGTCAACAACAAGTAACTTCCGGTGATCTAAAGCGTAGCGACGAGGATCGAAAATATACCACGGTCTATTAAATGACTGGTATTTAAGCACATGAATATTCTCAGGAAAGACCTTAAATTCATGGGGTACTACAGTATTGGCAAAGCTATCAAAAATCACATGTACGTCCACACCCTGGTTTGCTTTGCATATGAGTTTCTGCTTAAACTGCTGGCCGATTTGGTCATCTTTCCATATATAGGTTTCAAGATAAATATTCCTTTGCGCAACATCAATGGCGTGTAGCATTGATGCGTACAAATCATGTCCATAATCATAAATTTGAACAGTATTCTTCCCTATAATCACTTCTTCCTGGGATAGATGTGGAAATGGTCCTTGATGCCTGTTTTGTCTGCGTACCACGGATAGGACTTCCAGGATGATAACTACTATAGCCTGTAGCGTAACCGCAAAACCAACTATCTCCAAAAGGGTACGCTTTAAGGAAAATCTGCGAGGTTGTAGTACGTGTAATATTTTCCTCCAAATGTTCTTACTGCTTTGCATCTCAAGTTTACCCACTACGCTATATTAGTATTTCATTCGGCCAAAGGCGTGTGATCACATTCACGCTTTCGGTGCCTGGTGCAAGGATTATTTTACTAACTTTGTATGTGTCCCACGCTAACCTCAAGCACAAGAAAGAGCTTTTAGAGTCGTCACTCCTTGTAGTCTACAGCCAAAAGTATAAAATCCGCAAAGAGGTGGCTGCTAGATGTAAATAGAGTAAGGATGAGTATACCTGAATGAACGTTCTAACTATCTCACTTTTGTGCCCTGTGAGAAACCGAGAACACATAACAACATACGTATGAAGTTTCTCACTGCCATTTTATGATCTACGTGACTGCATTATACCTCTTTTTGGTGTATACCTGAGATAGGATGAATAACTCAATGAAATAAAAATGTAAAAACAAATGTCTAAAAGCAGAATGAAAGGAACCTATCCAAATGTTCAATCCTTACCTTTATGAAAAGCTGGCCCAATCTCATCATCAAGAGCTGTTTCAGGAGGCAGAACAGCAGCGAATGCTCTCTCAGTTGCCACGACGTCATCCACAGCTATTGCAGAACGTTACCAGGCGACTTGCTGCCTTTCTATTGAACCTTCCAATATCCGTAAAAAAGGTAGAGCATTCAACGAGATCGGCTACTGGTCAACTCTAAGACCCAGAAGCATTCAGAAATACCACTTTTGTACAGAGCAAATCCGCTGTCGATGCCTACAGGTTACCTGGCAATGTACAAAATGTACTGCGTCCTTTGGATTGTACTGAAGCAGTGCCTCGCTTTGAGCCAACTCTGAGAGGTATTTTTGACTGACTTGTTAAGATTCAAGCTTCTCCAAAATGTAGTCCACAAGCCCGCGGATGTGTTGTTCTAGAGGCGTATATATGCCACCGTGTTCAAAAGCACGGGAAGCCATGCTTTTTTGAGTCATCTCACATACTTCCCAATCTTGTAAGTTGACGAGATGGAGTACTTCGACGACATCCATTGGATCAAAATCTGGCTTACTCATTTCTTCAGGATCGAATAACCAGTCACAAGTAACGCGAGTAAGCTCTGGTCCCAAAGGGAAGAAGGTGTCGACGACAACATGATCGCTCAATAAATTCAAGAACACATTGGGCATAAGTAAGATTCCGTAGTATAGCCGTAAATCTTCGGGAAGGAGGTCTGGAAGAGGCGGACGACTGGCTTTGCCTGTAGTAGTGAATGCTTCAATATTGTCAGCTAACTCTGTGCCTTCACCGTTGAAATCAATCCACGATGCACGAAAAGCGGGAAGGAGATCGCATAGTTCTGGGTGCATAGGGCCACAGTGATAACATTCGAGGGTGTTCTCAAGCACTAATTTCCAGTTGGCATGGACATCATAAGAAATTGATTTACCAACTTTGAGTTGACCTAAATTGTAGCGTTCATATGGTGCCGTACCAGCAAATGCATGTACAACGGGATCATTGATCTGGTCTTCAAAAGATGGAAGCTCTTCGGAAAGATTGAGCCAGGTAAGTCCTTCCCAGACTTTCAACGCTACGGGAAAGAGGCCATAAGCAGTTCGGTCAAACTCTGACTCATGTAGAACATTAGGCGCTCCAATGAGTTGACCATCCAGCCCATAAGTCCATGCGTGGTAGTGACATTGGATTGAGCCTTTCAGATGCCCCGATTGTTGATTACATAAGCGAGCTCCCCTATGACGACAGACATTTAGAAAAGCCTGTAACCTGTTATTCTTATCGCGAACAATGATGATGCTTTCGCCTGCAAGTGTGACGACTTGATAAGAACCTGGTGCGGACAGTGCATCTGCACGACAAGCATACGCCCACATTTTGCTAAAGATGTGTTCTTGTTCTTGAGCGTATATAGCAGGGTCATAATAGTAGCGGCCTGGTAGTGTGGAAGCAAAATGCGCTTTAGTGTGAAACACGGTGTTCATACTTGAAACCTCGTTGTAATGCTTTCTAACCCGCAAGAGCGTACTAACTCATCTGTTCTTCGTAAAGTATAACCTGGATTTTACAGGATATACAAGACGCAACAGAGGAAAGGTTTGATTTTTGAGATCGTGAATCGCCTTATTTTATGTCCGTTATCGTTTTCTCTAATAAGGATGAGTAGCGGATACTAGTCGCAAATGTTGAGACTTTAATTTGGTTGGCGAGTCTCTCAAGTTAGCTACATGTTTTCTAAAATGAAATTTGGGAATTCAAATGATACGATTACTACCAGTATGTAGATTAGTGTTATCTTGCCTTGTGCTTCTTGGTATCTATGGTCTCATGGTACAATCTTCTTCACATGTGAGTGCTGATGGCTCGTTGTGGCAACAATTTACATAATTATGTGGTAAGCAAAAAGGACATGTAGAAGGTAACAACGAGTCCTTTTTGCGAGCGTATAGTTGCTGCCAAATGACTGAAAGCTACTGTGATTTAGCCATATTTTTGTCACTCTGAACGTTCTGCGAGCCAGGAGTCGATGTGCGGCCAGGTAAATTTCAGCGCACCACTTCCTGCCATCATACCAATGTGACCTCCCTTTACCTTCAAAAGGAGCTGATCCTCGCTGCTGACTTTTGCCATGATACTCTCTGATTGACATGGCGGTGAAATATGATCTCCAAGTGCGATGACATTGAGTAAGTTAGCACGAATGCGACTAAGATCCACTCGCTCGCCACGAATAAGCATGTTTCCCTGAATAAGCCGATTTTCACGGTAAAGCTCCTTAATGAGCTGCGCATAGGTGGCTCCAGCCATTGGGATGAGATCAGTTACCCACGTATTCATTGCGTGCCAGGATTCTACAATACGCGGATTATCGAGGTTGTCCCACAGGGTTAAGTAAGAACCGATATAGTTCTCGACAGGTTTGAGCGCCTTAGCACCATAGTCGATCATCTCGCCGGGCACATTACCGAAAGCGGAAACAATTTTATCGGGATCAAATGCCTCATCGTTAACCCAGCGCACAAACCCTCCGGCCTTTTTATCGGTGAAATCCAGTGGGGCTGTCAGCAATATAAGGTTTTTGAGTCCATCATCAGGTCGAAGGGCGGCATAAATTGTCGACAGAATCGCGCCGATGCACCAACCTAGCATGGTAAACTCATCGCTACCTGAGACTGCTTTTATCTTGCGGATGGCACGTGGAAGATAGTCCAGTACATAGTCATCAAATTTCAGGTCTTTGTCCTCAATTCCAGGTACTCCCCAGTCAAGCAAGTAGACATCATAGCCTTGCTTGACCATGTACTCAATAAAACTATTTCCCGGACGCAAATCAAGAATGTATGGTTTGTTCATTAATGCAAAGACGAGGAACAAAGGAACCTTGTGTCGTTGTTCAGCGGCAACAACGGGAATGTAACGGTATAGTTTGGCTTTGTTAAACGTCCAGATCACTTGTTTAGGTGTTTGTGCAACCTTTGCTCGGCTAGTACTCACACGCACCAACGTACGAGTGTTCTCTTCGATTCGTTTCAATTCGTCTTGGAGAGCGGCAGAGTTCATGGGTGAGGATGAGGCAGACATTAGCGAGCCCCCTTTGCTTTTGCTGAGTTATTATTGGTAGGTTTTGGTGCAGTAGATTTGGGTAAGGAGACGGCTTTTAAGGCACCTAATATGTCATCCAGTTTTGCATCCTGATCGTCCAAACGAGTCTCGATATTGGTTAGACGTTCAGCTAGACTTGTCACGTCGGTTCGTAATGGCATATTCAGTCCAGTGAGTACCTGTGTCATCATTAGATCAATAATGCGCCTAAACGGCTGTGATAACGTCAAGTAGGTGTCTAACCATTGACCTGTCGTATGGCTATATTCATCTGAATTGGCTGTGTCAATCATCATTTTGGACCAGCTATCCAGGCTGGTATCACGCATCGATTTCCAGTTTTTGAGGTTGGTCTCCCACAGACTGTTCATCGTTTCAAACGGATCAGGTAGGTTGGTTGATTCTGAATCGTTGCTCATAGTAGATGGTAGTTCCTTTCCTTCACGTTAGTTCTTCTTTTAAGAGTGACGATGGTCGAAGCGATTTGGCGGCATTTGAAAAGTATCAGTAACAAACAGGGAAACGAACTATTCCCAAAGTATTAGATTACTATTGGGTGTAGTTATTTTGATCATCCTCAGTCCAGCGTATAACACTGGCATAGCAGACTCTACACAAGATAATCTTGTTATACCACTGGATGCCAATTTCGTGAGAGTTAAATTGGCATCCAGCGTAGAATAGCGCATTTGCGCTTACATGGCTTCAAAGATTGCGGCGATGCCCTGGCCTCCACCAATACACATACTTACAAGTGCATACTTACCACCTATGCGTTTGAGCTCATACAGCGCCTTGACAACCAATATACAACCAGTCGCACCAATCGGATGGCCTAGGGAAATACCACTCCCATTCGGATTTGTACGATCTAACGGCAAGTCCAGATCTCGCATGACTGCCAATGCTTGAGCTGCAAAGGCTTCATTGAGTTCGATGACATCCATGTCTTTGATGGTCAGTTTAGCACGGTCAAGAACTTTACGCACGGCTGGCACGGGACCTATGCCCATATATTTAGGCTCTACTCCAGCATGAGCGTAGGCTATCAGTTTACCAAAGGGATGTAGTCCACGCTGTTTGGCTTCAGTCGCTTCCATCAACACAACTGCTGCTGCTGCATCGTTGATGCCCGAGGCATTGCCGGCTGTTACTGTTCCATCGCCTTTGAATGCTGGGCGCAATTTTGCCAGCTTTTCTAAAGTCGTGTCTCCTTTAACATGCTCATCGGTGTCGAAGACCACAGTTTGTCCTTTTACCTTCGATTCAATTGGAAGTGTTTGCTCTTTGAAGTAACCTGCTGCGATAGCTGCTGCTGCACGTTGATGACTTTGAATGGCTAATTCATCCTGAGCCTGGCGTGTAATGCCCCACTTCTCAGCAACGTTCTCAGCGGTTATACCCATATGGCAATCGTCGAATGGATCGCTGAGGGCGCCAACCATAGCGTCAATCAACTTTCCATCACCCATTCGCTGTCCCCAGCGAGCTCCCGGAAGCCAATATTGACTTCGACTCATGACTTCAGCACCGCCTCCTATAGCTACTTTAGCATCTCCCAGATAAATGGTCTGGGCTGCAGATATAATAGCTTGTAGGCCACTTCCACATAGACGGTTTAGCGTTAATGCTGGAGTTTCGACGGGAATACCGCCATTCACAGCGGCCACTCGAGCAAGATACATATCATGAGTATCGGTGTGTATCACGTTTCCAAAGACTACGTGTTCTACATCTTTTGGATTGATTCCTGCTCGCTTGACCGATTCACGAACAACAGCAGCACCCAACTCGGTGGGAGGTTTGTCCTTCAATCCCCCACCATAATCTCCAATGGCAGTCCGTACACCACTCAAGACGACAACTTCGGGTTGTGTCATGTTCTTGTTTCTCCTTCTGTTCTACTGTTCAGAACTGTTAATGCATGAATGCTCCACCATTGATGTCGAGGGTCGCACCAGTGATGTAATCTCCATCTACAATGAGATATCGGACACCACGAGCAACCTCTTCAGGACTACCAGGCCTACCTAAGGGTATTCGAGCGATAATCGCCTCTTTTGTCTTTTCTGGAATTGACTCAAACATCTCAGTTGCGATATAACCAGGACAAGCAGCATTAACTGTACTATTCGAGTGTGCCAGTTCCAGGGCAGCGGTTCGTGTGAACCCTATGATACCAGCTTTAGCCGCAGTATAGTTGGCCTGGCCAAAGCTACCTACCTCTCCGTTCATAGAACTGATGTTGATGATTTTGCCGCTTTTTTGCTGCAAGAAATATGGTAATGCAGCTTTGACTGTGTAGAAGCAACTACTCAGATCATCCACGATAACTTTGTCCCACTCTTCTATAGTGAGCTTTTTTAATGAATGATCGAGGTTGATGCCAGCATTATTCACTAAAACGTCAATCCTACTAAACCTTTGAATGGTTTCCTCGATGAGCCTGGCAGCTTGCTGTGGATCTGATACGTCTGCCTGGATTGCTATCGACTCTTTTCCACTTTGCTGAAGCATGGTTACAAGATCTTCAGCAGCATCCTTGCTTTTAACGTAGTTCACCACCACTTTTGCACCAGCGAAACCAAGCTCTTCTGCGATAGCACGACCAATACCTCTAGATGCTCCTGTGACTACGACAACGGCTTGTTCCAACGATCCCATCTGGTTCTCCTTTCCATTTGTGAATTTATAATCTTCTGTGTGCTTTAGAATGACACAGCCAGATCATGATACATTTACACCCTGGAGGTAGGATAACCTTGTCATATCACAAAGTCATCACAGAGAACTACATGAGAATCACTAAAAACTCACAATAAAAATCGTCGTGACTCGATTACTCATACTCATTTGACCGAAATACAAGTCCAAAGTAAGAGAGGTCGGAGCATTAACCCCGACCACTTAAGATCATTGAATACAAGTTACTTTGTTGTTGAATGTACGGTTTGTTTTTCCACATGAGTAGCCTTTTGAGCTGCTTCCATACCCTGGCGAGTGATCTTCTGGGCAGTTTCAACTCCCTGCCATGCTATCGACTCGGCAGTATCCAACGTCTGCTGGTAATAGCTTAATGGGGAGGAGAAGAAGCCCATATAAGTATCCCATGTCTCACGAGCTAACGTCTGAAAAGATTCTTGTTGTTTCTGTGTTTGCTCAGCTAATGTCTGCATGAGTGTACGAGTACTCTCACCATGGCTCTTGAGTAACTCTGTTCCATTCTCAATAAGATTCTGAGCAAACTTCACATTTCTCTCCTGAGCAGCAACGGCGCTATTTGCCATAGTCTGGAAAAAGGCCTGACTATTCTCAGGTTCTCCAACAAACTCCTCCATAAATGAGCGAGTTTGATCTGCATGGCTCTTAAGAAGCTCAACCTCATTTTCAAAGATGCTCTGAGCAAATTTCATGTTTCGTTCCTGGGCAGAAACAAAACTATCGGCGAATGCCTGATTTGATTCGCGTACCGAATTACTAAGACTCCATGCCACGTCATTTACTTTATTCTGATTCCTGGTCATTATCTTGCTCACTTTCTTGAAAGCAGTTTCTACAAAACTGCATTCGTCGTAACTTGTTTCATATCACATACACTGTTCTGGAAGCTACTAGCGATTTGTTAGATGCTCCACTCTTCTTGCTTACTTCTGGTCTTTTTTCTCCCCAGGTGATGGTTGACCGGTGTAAAGCCGAAAGAATGTATCCATCATCCTTTGGTATTGGTCGAGAGACTCTGCCCAGTAGTTCAGGTAGGCTTCACCAGCGTCAGTAATCGAGTACATACGACGAGCTGGCCCACCTTCTGAAGTATCCCAACTGGAGCTTACCATCCCATCCTTTTCCATCTGCCGTAAGGTACGGTAGAATGTGCCTGGGTTCATAGCGACTAAGCCGAATGTAGACATTTTCTCCATCAATTCATAGCCATAGGAACTCCATTGGCGCAGCATGAGGAGTAGAATTGGAACTAGCCAATTCTTTGACCATGCTTCATTCGCAGAATTATATCTTCCGTTGTCTCTGTTTCCTTCTGTCATATCGCACCTATATGCATCTAGCTACGTATATGCTTCCTTTCTGATATTGATTTAGCATCTATATGCATTTTACACTTAGATGCTTTGTATGTCAAGGGATATTTGTTCTTATTTTCTCACAAATGTGTCACCGTAAAATTCTCAATGACAGCAGAGTAAAAATCTCGCATTATTGGCCAGGGTCTCTCTTCAGAAGTTATAGCTTTGGACACAAAGGGACAATACGATACTATAATAGACTGATATATCATACAGAAGAAGACATTAGATTGCCTTTCAGTATTTATTTGGGAGAGAAAACAATGCCCTATGCAGTCGATTTTCATGTCCATTTACCGACCACAGAGTTCATGCAGGTAACTCTTGGCCTTTATGCTCAAGCTGCTGAGCGGTATTTCCGTACCGAGGTTAAAATGCAAGAGAACTTCGCAGCACCTCCCACTTCTCTTCGAGCTTCTGTGGCGAGGGATATACTCCGGCCAGCGCCAGGCTGTTCTTCAATCCGTGACTGGTCAGAATGCCAACGATGCCAGCCACACGTCTCTCCTCTGCATCGAGAAGACCTGTCGCCAATGCACGCCGTATTCCGGCCAGCGCGGCTGCGCTGGCTGTCTCGGCATAGATTCCCTCGTAAGAGGCGAGGTCCTTCATGGCTGCCAGCATCTCCTCATTAGTGACCGCTACCGCACCTCCGCCTGATTCCTGTATGGCTTTATAGGCGTGGTACCCGCTGACGCGATGGCTGATGGGCGGTGCCAGATTTGGCTCGATGCGTTCAAGTACAGAGGGGATGGCCTGGTGTGCTTCCCAGGCGGTGACCAGTGAGGCTGCCCCAACCGGCTGGACGGCAAACATGCGCGGGAGCGTGTCGGTAAATCCTAATTCCTTGCAAAGGACAAAGCCCTGCCACAGGCCAAAGAGATTGGTGCCCGTTCCGGTCGGCACAAAGACTGCTGCCGGAACCTGCCAGCCAAGCTGTTCGCAGATCTCAAATGCAGTTGTCTTATCTCCATCGGCCTGAAATGCCTGCATGTTATGCAGAAACGACCAGCCCAGTTCGGCCTCGATGCGGTCGGCAAGGGCGTAGAGATGCCCCAGATTGCCGATGGGCGTAAGAACCCTGGCTCCGTACGCGCTGATCTGCGAGTACTTCTCGACATTGACCGCTGCCCCCTGGTCCGCCAGGCCGGCGGCTCCGAGCAGCAGGACGAGCGCGGGGACGCCTGCCTTGGCTGTAACGGCAGCCATGGCCGAGCCGATGTTGCCGGAGGTCAAGCAGGCCAGGCCGCGCGCACCCTGCTCCAGGGCGACACTGACCGCAACGCCAATCGGGCGGTCCTTGAACGAACCGGTGGGATTGGATCCCTCCACCTTCATCAAGAGCCTGAGTCCGTCGACGGCCTCGGCAATGCGCCTGAGGTGGACGAGTCGCGTCCCGCCCGCGCCAAGCTCGATGCGGAACGCTGGATCAACGACCGGGAGCAGTTCGCGATAGCGCCACAAGCCGGCTGGACGACGAGCCAGCTCATCGCGGTCCAACCCTCGTTTGAGCGCTGCCACGTCATACTGGACCGCGAGCGTCTCGTGCATGGCGCTCTCCTCGCCGGGCTCCGCACAGCGCGTGCAGGAACCGCGATGGGACAAGGGATACTCGGTGCCGCAGAAAACGCAGCGCAGCGTTGTAGCGTACAAAGCTCTTCGTTCTCCTGATCTGTACTCGACGATCAATCGCAATACCGCACAGACATGTCATCCTAACATAATCATACCATGCCAGCGCCTGCGATATTGGCTTATCTACACCTTCAAAGCCGATGATGACGTGCGTTGGAACCGACGATCTGACACAGGAAAACGCGTGTCACATGGTATAATCCTGCTAGAAGAAGAAACCTGCCCTTGCTCCAAGCCGGTAGAAACAGGAGAAGTAATCATGAATACCGCCCAGGTTCTCGTCGAATTGCTCGAGGAGTACGGTGTTGAGTACGTCTTTGGCGTTCCGGGCGATACCTCGATGTCCCTCTACGACGCGCTCTATGCGGCTCGCGGTGAGATCACGCACGTTCTGGCTCGTGACGAGCGCGCAGCCTCGTTCATGGCAGACGCCTACGCCCGCCTGGCGTACAAACCGGGGGTCACCGAGGCCCCAAGCGGCGGCGGCGCAACGTACGTCGTTCCAGGGGTGGCCGAAGCCAATGGCTCATCCGTACCCATGATCGTCTTCACGTCCGATGTGCCAATCACCGATGAGGGCAAGGGAACGCTCACAGCCATTGACCAGCAGCGTCTTTTAGAGGCCGCCACCAAGTGGGGCGCGGTGGTGAAACGGCCGCAGATGCTCCCCGATATCGTGCGCAAAGCGTTCCGCACGGCAACCAGTGGTCGTGGAGGGGCGGTACATGTTGTCCTTCCAGAAGACGTACTGCACGAGGAGGCTCCTCCCACAGCCATACACGCTGAGTCACTTTGCCGAAGCTATCCCTCCTATCGCACGCAGGCCCCTCGCGCCTCGCTCGAAATGATGCTCGACGCCCTGCTGGCAGCGCGGCGCCCGGTGATTGTCGCGGGAGGCGGAGCGGTGCTTTCTGGAGCCTGGAAGGAGATTACGCGCGTCGCCGAGGCCCTGCACATTCCCGTCGCGACAACCATCAACGGCAAGGGCAGTATCGATGAAATGCACGCGTGGAGCATAGGGGTGATCGGCGGCAACGGAGGGCGTCCCTACGCCAACCAGTTGCTGTCAGAGGCCGATTGCATCTGGTACCTGGGCACAAAAGTCAACTCGCTCGTCACCCTCAAAGGTGAGATTCCAGCGCCTGGAAAAGCCGTAGTAGTGCTCCAACTCGATGTCGATCCAACCGAACTGGGAAACAACGTGCCTGTGGCTCTCGCCGCCTGTGGCGACCTGAAGGAGTCGCTTACGGCATTCCTGGAGATCATAAGCAGACGTACTATCAGCGCCCCAGCGCGCCAGTGGACGCCCCAGGAGCTGGCGAAGCGGGCTGCACCTTTCTGGACAGGGGTGGCAGATCGATCGTTGTGCAGTGATATTCCGATGTCGCCTCAGCGGGTGATTGACACCCTGTGGCAGCGCACGCCAGACGACGTAGTGGTCGTCGCAGATCCAGGTACGATGACCCCGTTCACGGCTGCCCAGTTCCGCACCAGGCGAGCCGGGCGTTCCATCGTCATTCCCCGCGCCCATGGCGGCCTGGGCTACGCGCTACCTGCAACGGTCGGCGCGGCATTCGCCAGGCCCACCGAGCGCATTGTCGGCCTTGTGGGAGATGGCTCGTTCGGTATGTCGGGCATGGAACTCGCGACGATCGCCAGCCTGCGCCTGCCCATCACCATCATGTTGTTCAACAACGGCAGCTTTGGATGGATCAAGATGCTCCAGAAGTTATACCACGGTGAGCGCTACCTGGGCGTCGATTTCACTGGCAAAATGGATGCCGTCGCTATTGCAGAAGCCTTTGGGATACGAGGCGTGCGCATCACCCATCCTGATCAACTAGGTCCCGCTATTACCGAGGCCACGGAGAGCAATGGGCCCACATTCATCGATGTGCCGACGAAATCGGAGTTGGAAGAGGTCCCACCAGTGCACGCATGGCAGGAGGCACTGCGTCGGGAGAGTAGCTTCGCGAGTGCTCAAGCCATAGGGCATCAAACTACAGACCTTGGCCAATGAAGAGGCTATTTTGTTTCTCGTCTGCTATCATCATGGGAGGTATACACATATGACGGTCTCCGAACTGATTCGAACCAAGCGCGCCGTTCGCCAGTTTACCGATGAACTCCTGCCAGAAGAAGCGATCCGCTCGATCTTGAATGCTGGCAGGCGGGCGCAAAGCTCGAAGAATACCCAGCCCTGGCACTTTATCGCGATACGCGACCCGGAAACTCTGCGGCAGCTTTCTCAATGCGGTATGTATGCAGGACACCTCGCCGGGGCGCCTTTCGCTGTCGCACTCACTGCTTCCGCGGCCGATGGCTTCGATCTGGGACAAGCAGCAGCCTCTATGCAACTGGCCGCCTGGGAGTTGGGCATCGGCTCATGCATAGCCTCGATGTGGGAGCCGGAGAAGGCCATGAAGATCCTAGGTATTCCCCACGATCAACAGTTTGATGTTGTCATTTCCTTTGGCTATCCTCTCCACGGTCGTGAGCAGTCTCACCCGCCTAAACTAAACGGACGCAAGCCATTTGCTGAGGTAGTTTTCTGGGAACGTTGGGGCGGATAGGAGAACGTTGCAGGATTCTCGCAAGAGGATTTTTCTAACATACAAAAAGAGGAGTTTTTTATGGATTACGGCGTAATTGTTCCGCAAGGATGGCGACTGGATCTGATCGGGATATCTGATCCCATTGAGGCGTATGAAACGATGACGGCCGTCGCGCAAGAAGCCGATGCACTGGGCTATCACTCGATCTGGCTCTACGACCACTTCCACACGGTTCCCGCTCCCATGCAGGAGATCACCTTTGAATGCTGGACAAGCATGGCTGCTTTAGCGCGCGATACCACACGTTTACGCCTGGGTCAGATGGTCACGTGCAATAGCTATCGCAATCCTGCTCTCCTGGCAAAAATGGCCAGTACTGTCGATGCGCTGAGTCACGGACGTCTCGATTTTGGTATCGGTGCAGGCTGGTACGAGGAGGAATACGTGGCGTTCGGGTACCCGTTTCCCAATACGCATGAACGCCTGGAGCGCTTACGCGAGGCTGTCGAGATCATTCTGGCCATGTGGACCCAGCAGGAAGCGACGTATGAGGGGACCTACTATCAGGTGCGGGGAGCAATCAATCAGCCCAAGGGCGTACAACAACCACATATCCCACTTCTGATTGGGGGCGGAGGCGAAAAAGTGACACTCCGGCTGGTGGCACAGTACGCCAACGCCTGCAATATCGGGGGAGATATTCCAACAATCAAACACAAATTAGCGGTGCTCAAGCAGCACTGCGAGCAACTCGGACGCGATTACGAAAGCATCAAGCGCACAACGCTCATCGATTACTGCGTTATCGCTGAGACTGAGGCAGATGTGCTCGCCAAGTTGACCCACGAGGAGCGCGACAAACTGGAAGACTTGCGCCAGACCTGGCTGATTGGCACACCTGAGCAGATTCGCGAGCGCCTGGCAGAATATGAAGAGGCCGGGATACAGGAACTCATCGTGCGCTTTGTTGACGCCGCCCAGTTAGAACCGGTTCGCCTCTTCGCGCGGGAGTGTATACAACGGCGCTAACAAAGCCATTGTGAACATC
>DATMNR010000177.1:0-8266 GCA_035568795.1 Ktedonobacteraceae bacterium | reverse complement strand
GCATCTTTGATTGGATTGACAACTGGAGTTTTGTTGAGAGTGTATTACCCGCGGTCTACCTTGTCTTGACCATTATCATTGTGATTTGGAGTTATCGAGCAATCCATACCACTGCCAGCCGCCAGAAAATCCGTTGGCTCTTGTTTGCTAGTCTTGTGTCCGGAGGAGGTCTCATCTTTCTCTGGTATCTTCCTACCTTTATACTGGGGCAACCACTTATCAATTCGACCGCACTCGGGCTCCTGGTTTTACCGTATCCCCTCGTATTGCCTATCGCTATCTTGCGTTACCGCCTCTTCGATATTGACGTCATCATCAATCGTACACTGGTGTATGGTCTGCTCACGACCATCATCGTAGGTTTGTATGTACTTGTGGTGAGTATTTTGGGCACGCTGTTGCATACTTATGGGAGTTTTCTTAACTCGCTGCTTGCGACAGGCCTCGTCGCTGTCCTTTTTCAACCACTCCGCGCTCGTCTGCAGAAGATGATCAATCGCTTGATGTATGGAGAACGCGATGATCCTTATGCAGTACTCTCGCGCCTGGGGAGCCGCCTGGAGGCAACTCTTGCCCCCGAAACGGTACTACCGACGATTGTCGAGACCATCGCTCAAGCACTTAAGTTACCCTATGCAGCGATTTCCCTAAAACAAGACGATGCATTCTCCATTACCGCTTCATATGGGCTTTCCCAGGGGAAGCCATATATCTTGCCGCTCGTCTATCAAACAGAGAATGTTGGTCAGCTGCTGCTTGCTCCACGTGCTCCGGGAGAGACTTTCACCGCCGCGGACCGCAGGTTACTCGAAGATATTGCCCATCAAGCTGGTGTTGCTGCCCATGCAGTGCATCTCACCGCTGACCTGCAACGCTCGCGTGAGCAGTTGGTCACTGCTCGTGAAGAGGAACGCCGTCGCTTGCGCCGCGATTTGCATGACGGTCTTGGTTCGACGCTTGCCGCGCTGCACCTGCAGGCGGGCGCGATCCGCGCCTTAATGCGATATGACCTTCCAGCCGCGGATGACGAACTCGTCGATTTACAAACTGAGATCCGGTCGTCCATTGCTGACATTCGCCGACTCGTCTACGAGCTACGCCCGCCAACGCTCGATGAATTGGGTCTGGTCGGAGCGATCCAGCTATTTGCTGCGCAATGTAATATGCATAGTGATGCTGATAGCGCATCGGGGCAGATTGACACGAACTTGCGAGTGAATGTTGAGGAAACAGATCAACTCCCTGCATTGTCCGCAGCTGTTGAGGTAGCTGCTTATCGGATCGCGCAAGAGGCATTAACCAACGTCGTTCGCCACGCGCACGCGTGCAACTGCATTGTCCGACTTTCTTTGCTTGATGGGTTGCGACTTGAGATCACGGACGACGGAGTTGGGCTGCCAGCGGAGCAGCACGCTGGAGTGGGTCTGCTCTCAATGCGCGAACGCGCAACAGAGTTAGGCGGATCCTGTGAAATCGAGCCAATACCAGGACATGGTACGCGCGTGCTGGCCAGGCTTCCCCTGCCAAAGGAGTGAACCTATGGATACCTTGCGTATACTGATCGCTGATGATCACCCGCTCTTTCGCAAGGGCATGCGCACCCTGCTCACAGCCACAACCGACACTGAGGTCGTCGGAGAAGCGACAACAGGTCAGGAGGTGATCGAACTGGCTGATAACTTACAACCGGATGTGATCCTTATGGATCTACAGATGCCAGGAATCAATGGCATTGAAGCAACCCGCCAGATTCTGCATACTAGCCCGCATATTCGCATTCTGGTTGTCACTCTCTTTGAGGATGATTCGTCTGTGTTTACCGCGTTGCGCGCCGGGGCACGTGGCTATATCCTCAAGGACGCAAAAGAAGAGGAGATAGTGCGAGCGATACGAGCAGTGGGCAGTGGAGAGGCGATCTTCAGTCCAGCCATCGCCACCAGGTTGATAGATTTTTTTGCAGCCCAACGTTCGGGGGTGTCAAAGGAGATCTTCCCAACGCTCACCGAGCGTGAACGTGAGATTCTCCAGTTGATTGCACGTGGCGCTACGAACTCCGATATTGCAAAGCAACTAGGCTTGAGTGTGAAGACCGTCAACAACTATGTCTCCAACATCTTTAGTAAGTTGCAGGTCGTCGACCGCGCTCAGGCCATCATTCGCGCACGAGATGCCGGATTGGCGTAGTAATAGGCATCAACCTAAGGGAAGTCTGTCAATAACCGTAGGGGCGAGGGTGGATGATGTGGTGATGGGTGTGCCTTTATGGTCGCCCGTGGGGTGGTGATGGGCAGCCCGTACAGCGCCGATCCACGTGTCCAGGCAACCTTCAGCGGGTGACCATAAAGGCACACACCACATCCACGCAACCACCCTCACCCCTACGGAATCCTAGATTGAGCCTTAGGTTGATGCTAATTGGGATGCCGGGTTGGTGTAGTGCTCAGCAGAGCTGGTGTATTAACGTCCATCAGCCCTACTGGACCCCGTTGGAACGATCACCCGCCCGTATATCCCAGTACATCGGTCCCACCAGGATCGCCCTCGTAATTGAAGTAAAGGGGCCGTTCAGCTACAACCGTTGCTGGAGGGCCTCCGCTGGTGTTGAATGCCTGTATATCCATGGACACTTCATAAGCCTGGTAGATAGGTGACGTGGGATAAGCCAGCGCCAGGGGTACAATCAAGCTGTTTATGTTAACAGTTGAGCGGCTATGTGGTTGAATTTGCAGCATTTCCTGGAGGATCGTTTTATCCGCAAATAACGTAATTGCCACCGATTCGACGGTATTATTTGGATTTTGAAGCGTGAGAAACTCACTAAAGTTACCAAAGGTATAACCCTCGGCAAATGTATAGACTGCATGACTGGATGGTCCTGCTTCACCAACAACATCAGTGCCACCTGAAGTGCGTGAAGATCCATAATGGAAGTACATCAATCGCTCTGCCACGATCGAAGGAGTACTCGACGTTACTTCGGCTGAGACAGAGCCTGTTGGAGTGCAACCACAACCACTGACGGGATGTTTAAAGGCGTTATTGACATCGAAGTAATACTGGCTTTGTTGTGGCACTGTGACGGGAACCGTTTGGACTGTCCCATTTGTATATTCCAGTTTTACATTCACTGTTGCATTCGTCGTTGTGAAGTTTGCTAACACCAGGTATTCCTGGAACGTTTGCCCATTTCCAGTAAATCCCTCAGCGAATAGCCAGTCACTGCCAGTAGTTGGGCCGAGCGATGTGGCTCCTACTGCTGAAGCCGCTCCACTTGTCCAGCCGCCAGCAGTTGCGATGTTGTCGTTGAAGTACATCGGTCGCTCAACAACTATGCCACTATCCGAAGTAACCTTGATAGCAAACTGCTGGTGTAGTTTCGAAATGCCAGTGCCACGTTTTAAAGGGCCAACCACGACTGTGTCGGTCTCCACTGCGCTGCCATGGCTGTAGTAGGTGATCCGTACATGAGCTGTGTTTGTAGTGCTGGGGTTGAGTATGCTTACAAAGGTGCTGTAGCTTATCGATCCCGCCTGACGTGAGTCGCCTTCGGCAAAGTAAAACGATGTGTTGTTGGCGTTGGTCGCGCCCATCACATCCGTACCGCTCCTGATTGCATGGAACGTGAAATACATAGGACGCTCTGCTACGACTGGGACGGGTGATGATTGCACAATCGCCGAAATGGCTTGTTGTGGTGAATTTCCAGGCACCTTCAGGTCTGTACCAGCGCTGGCTGTGTAACGCGTGCTGGGATTCACAATATGCTGGACAGTCACTGCTGGCTTGTTTTGAAAGAGATAGGTAATATTGACCGTTGCTACCTGCGTTGGGCTGGGATTGAGTAGTGTGATGAACTCACTAAAGCTACCTCCGACGCTTCCTTCCGCAAAGTACCAGGTGTTGCTGGCAGGTGATAAACGACTGTTCGTCTGATTTTTCGCAAGCAATTCCAGGTCTGTTGCCAGAGGTAGGGCGTTATAACTTCCCAATCCTGTCACCATATCGTAGTTTGGTGTAGCCTGGAACTCATTATTTCCATCCGCAGTCGTATAATTGTCGCCTTGCTGCACGTCATGGAAATCGTTGCTATACGACGTCGAGGAATTGTTCTGCCCGATCTGATACAGCAGTGGATTGAGAAACCCCAGATTGAAATTGCCATCGTGGAGTGACTTTTCATTTGCCAGTGCAATCATCGCTGCCCACATCGGCGCGCCTGCTGATGTTCCGCCAACGGTAATCCAGGCTAGATTCGGGTTGCAAGGACCATTACTTCCTGATACAACTGCTGTGCAATATATTTCATAGCCTGAATCAGGATCAGCATTGAGCGCGACATCAGGTACTTCACGGCAGTAATTTCCTGAACTGGCGCTGCAAGGATTGCCAGAAGAGGCTGAGCTGATTACACCAGGACCTGCTTGCCATGCAGGCATGCTCCAAATGCTACTGATGCCTCCGCCGCTCGCATTGCCTTTGCCGTTATTCCATGTAATCTCAGATCCATGCGTATTCGCGGTTGTGGTTGTAAGTGTCGTGCCACCAACTCCCGTCACATAAGGCTGAGATGCCGGGTCATCGACGCTCGGCGTGGTTGGTGTCGAATTGCCACAGTCATTGCTGCCAAAGTCTCCTGACGCTGAGAATATACTTTGTCCCTGTGCGGCAGCGATCATGAAGAGAACATTCTCCTCGTTATACAGCGCCTGAGCAAAAGAGTTTGATTCGCAACTTCCCCAACTCGTACTCACAATTGGCACAGCGTCACTGACAATCCTGCTCCATTCTGCTAAGGCGTCGACGCTATCATTTGCAGCCTCGTAGACACGCAGCGCCGCCAGGTGCGGAGCTGCGCTCAAGACCAACTCCATATCCAGTTCGACCTCGATGGCTCCCTGGCCCGGGGTAGCAGGCGCTCGAGCATTTACCGCGATGCGATTGATAGGCACGGATGAACCACCATAACATTTCGTATAGGCATTAATGTCCGAGGGAACATAATTGTCTAGCTCGTAGAGTGCGACCGTTTGTCCTTCTCCACGGAAACCAGCGTTGTACAGGCCTGTCAAATTGTAAGCTGTTGCAATCTGATTCGGTACATAGTAGCTGAATGGTGGTCCCGATTGAGCAGCCATACAGGTGTTACTATTGGAAGTTATGCTGCTTGTGCTGGCATGTTGTGTTGCAACAATTGGTGGATGCGTGTAGACTCGAGCGTCATCAAGCCCTGTAATACTCTGAATGAATGGAGCGAGCGCGATTGGCACGCTGGGATTGCTTGAAGGAGCGTAGTATTCACGCCCACCAGGTGCGCGGTAGTTGTTTATCTGTACAAAAAACGCACTCTCCGCTTTCCCCATCGTTCCTGTGAAACCGATGAGCAGGTGATGTGTGTACGTGGCGCTTTCGCTGAATCCAGCTTGTTGCATATAGTCGATAATTGCTGTCTGACTGCTTGTGAGTGGCGCGAAGGATGCTGCAACCTGTGAAGGACTCAAGTAGCGATGCGCGGTTGTAGAGTGAGTGCGCGAAAGTGTATCGACATAGCTTTTGAGATTAGCTTCATTCCTTGGATGCAAGCCTATAAGGAGTTCGATATGGGTATTTGGATCGGTTGGACCAAGCAGTATGCTTTTTTTAATCAAGCCCGGAACGTGACCGTTCAATGGTGTCAGACCGTTTGCCCGTACATTGATGATGTGATTAAAGGGAGAGGAATGAAGCGTGAATACTATGCCCCAGATAAGCAAAAATAAAAGAGGTATAAGCGCTAGTGGATGCTTCCCCCACAAAATGTGGGGCTTCTTCCCCCCTACATGAATTCGCCCAGTGGACATACTTTGTTCTCCATACAACGTAGAAATGATGGTAAGGGCAACTCTCAAGTCTTGAAAGTCGCCTGCAAATGATTGCTCTTCGCAACATCTCAATTAAACGAGTGTATTGTTGATTGTCGCAGCTTTATGTACTTTTGGTTGCATGGGTGAGCGACTAGCTCCACTCGCTCTTTAATAATGTTCAAAGAAAGGTAGGACTTTTATCCTGTAAAACTCCTGGCTCTACATCGTGATAGAGGAGAGAAACTGAATATGTCTGATGTTAATGGAGATATGTATGTTTTATTCAATCGCTATTCCTGGTATACTACAAGCATGGCCTGGGACGGGTACACATAACGAGATAACTACGCGTCCAGCGAACGAAATTGGTTCTGCTGCAAGTGTCTCAACAGCACAACGAACGTCCCAAAGCCGGGAAAGAACGCATACCAGCATGACGATGAATAAATCGACAGAGTCTTCGGATATAAATACTGCACTCTATTCCAGTGACGCTCGTGTACTGGATTTCGGCATGCTTTATGAGAAATTCAAAAGACCAGTTCACTCCTATATTTATCGTTTGCTTGGCAGTCATGAAGATGCGGATGATCTCACACAAGAAGTCTTTACACGCGCGTATGTTGCCTGGAATGATTTATCCGATCGGGATAACCTTTCATCCTGGCTCTACCGCATCGCCACAAATTTGTGTATCGATCAAATCCGGCGTCGCAAGCGTATCTCCTGGTGGCCGCTCGTCCGACGTAACCATGCGGGTGAGCAACTCAATGGCGATGAGGAAATTTCATATTTGCCCTCAGATACCGGTGGTATCCCCGAAATTGCCGAGCGGGAACACATCCGGCTTGCGCTCGCCAATATTCCGGCAGACTACGCAATTGTGCTTGTACTAAGCGCGGCTCAGGGTGTGCCTTATCAGGAAATCGGAAAAATCGTCGGCATTTCACCGAATGCCGCAGCGACGCGTATATCGCGGGCTAAACGGTTGTTTGCAGAGCAATATCAACGTCTGAGTGGAAACGAAGCTGCAAAGAGGAGCCAGAGAGATGAATAGCACTCATTTGCCGCCGCTGCCGAAAGAAGGAGAATCTGGTCCCCAGGTTTGCGATACCGTGCGTTTATACCTGGCTGTACTTGATGACTTAACTCCCGAGCAGGTAAACCTGCTTTTCAAACACGTAGATATATGCCCGGCCTGTAACGAAGAATTCCGGCTTATGAATGATGCGACGCGCCAGGTGCGAGATCTGGGAGTGTCTTCTCCATCTCGTCGCGTAGATGCTGCCATTATGGCCCTCCAAATGAAGCAGCCCGAAATGCGAACCGGTAAGCCGCTGAAACCAGCAGCATTGAGTGGTCGTTCCATTAAGGTTATCAGCCAGACCGTGGTTGCGATTGCGGCGGTTCTGCTTTTCATGTTTTTGACGGTTACACACTTCATTGCCTTTGCTCCCAACAAAGCAAATACCTTTGAACTGCCTGCAAATCTTAGCTGGAGTAATTATGTCCTCTACCACAGCCAAACCATAAACGGTGCGAATGGTATGGTCTACCGCGTAGAAAGCTATCATGCCCTTGGTTCAAACCATATGCATGTGGAGACGATGGCCGATGGTCAGATGGATGTAGTTGTTGTTGGTGATGATCATTCAATGCTCGGTATGGATATGATGCATCACGTTGCTCAATGGAATGCCGACACATGGGCAGTTGACGACTCGGTCTTCGATCTGGCGGAATTGCGTCATGAATTGCAAACAAAATCAGCGGTCTATCTTGATAAAGAAAGCTTTAGAGGTCAAGAAGTGTATCGCATTCTATGTAAAGATGGGCTTGTCATGTTGCTCGATATGAACTACATGCCTGTCAATGTACTACAAGGTTCATCAAGCGCTGATATGGCCAAACCTATGTACGATACGCTCAAACTCATGCCTACTTCGCATATGCCTGCATCAATGTGGAATATGAGTATACCTCCTGGATTCCACATGGGCACACTTCCTTCAAAACCGAATTGACCCCTCCCCTATGGGCAAGATACAATGAAATAGTAAATTTTGTCCCTTGTACATATCTACAATGATCCAAATTAACAACATAATCCGGCCCGCTATAGGTGCCGATGATGGGTTTTAACAATTAAAGAGGGTTATCGTGAAAGGCCACGGAAGGCCGATGAATCGGCGGTGTGCGCGATACATCGGCACCTACGAGTTTTAGGATTCCCTCACTATTTTGTTAAACCTCGGTATCTTGCCTCAAAGGAGCATATACATATGTCTGAAAATACGCCTGTAATTGTGGGGGCTGCGCGCACGCCAACCGGCAAATTTCTGAGCAATCTTGCTAGTTTCAGCGCACCGCAACTCGGCGCGATTGCTATAAAAGAAGCAGTGCGTCGTTCGGGCATCTCATCAGAC
>DATMNR010000176.1:0-4405 GCA_035568795.1 Ktedonobacteraceae bacterium | reverse complement strand
ATACGGCTATGCATCGATAAACCGACAACTTCAGGCGACCTACAGCGGGCGACCATAAAGGCACACCCAACCCCACATCATCCACCCTCGCCTCTACGGATGGGGATGGGCTTTCCTTAGGTTGATGCCTATTGGAGGGGCGCATGGGCAGTCGTTACCGCTCAACCTCCTCCAGCGCATCATATGCTTTTTGCAAGCGCTGCTCCAGCACTTTTTTCTTCTCATCGCTAAGAAATGCGGCCTCAAGCGCGAAGAGATTACACTGGAGGAACTGCTGTTTACTCCATCCGAAGAAATGATGAAGCTGATCGTACTCATCCGTAAGTGTGGTTGGAGTAATCGTCCGCGTATCAGTGTTCACTCCAAGTGAAATACCAGCTTTGTACAGCAGGTCGATGGGGTGATCGGCATAGGTCTCGTACATATTGGTTTGAATATTAGATGCAGGGCAGACTTCCAGGTGAACATGCTCCGCTCGCAGTACATCGAGTAAACTGCGATCTTCACAACTACGAACGCCGTGGCCAATGCGTGTTGGCTGCAAGTATCTGAGCGTTTCCCTCACACTGTCAGCCCCACTCGCTTCACCAGCATGGGCTGTACGTGAAAGATCATGCTCAAGGGCGTAGCGGAAGGCTGGAATATGGGTATCGAGAGGAAAGCCAGCCTCATCCCCTGCAAGATCCAGCCCAACAACGCGAGTTCCCCGAAACTCCTCCACAAGGTGAACCGTCTGCATGCTCTGTTCAGATGTATAGTGCCGTAAGGTACACAAAATCAACCCTGCTTCGATATTCGTCGCACTACTCGCCTGCTCGACAGCCGACTCCACAATTGCAACAACTTCCCTGGGAGATAATCCTTGCTCTGTATGCTGCAAGGGCGCGAAACGAAGCTCTGCGTAGATCACGTTGTCCTGCTGAAGCTGCTGAAACACATCATGAACGACGAGGCGCATATGGTCTGGTGTTTGCATCAAGGCAATGGCTCTGGGCGCTCGTGTTAGAAAGTCAGCGAGATTGGTGCATTTCGCAGGGGCGACAAAGTCAGAGCGATAGATCTCCCATGTCACAGAGGAATCTATCGCATGAACGGCCTCATAACTCAAGGAACAATCAAAATGGAGGTGAAGTTCAACTTTCGGATATTCGCGACCGTTCATGCACTCTTCCCTTCAAGGCAAAGACGATGATTAATTGATACGCTTCGACTGTTCAGCCCATTCCTTGTTGCGCAACACGAACTTTTGTATTTTTCCGGTTGAGGTCTTGGGCAGGTCACCAAATTCCACAGCCGTGGGACATTTGTAATGTGCCAGGTGCTCGCGGCAGAATGCTATGATCTCTGCTTCGGTGACTTGCTGGCCTGGCTTGAGCGTCACGAAGGCTTTGGGGCGCTCGCCCCATTGCTCGTCAGGGATAGCGATGACCGCGCATTCCATGACGGCTGGATGCCTGGCAACCGCCTGTTCTACCTCAATCGTTGAAATATTCTCACCGCCGGAGATGATGATATCTTTCTTGCGATCGCGCAGCTCAATGTACCCATCGGGATGCCAGACACCAATATCGCCAGAATGGAACCAGCCGCCTTTGAAAGCCGTGGTGGTTGCATCTGGATTATCAAAGTAGCCCCACATTACATTGTTCCCATGCATCACGACCTCCCCCATCGTTTCACCATCACGCGGGATATCATTCATCATCTCGTCCACAACGCGCACGCGATCTGCCGTCACATACCCTTGCCCCTGGCGTGCAAGGAGACGCACCTGTTCTTCATCGGGCAGATCGTACCAATCCTTATGCCACTCACATACAGTGTATGGCCCATAGGTCTCTGTCAAACCATAGACATGAATTGGGCGCAGGTTTAACGCTTTCATCTGCCCAAGCAGTGTTGGAGAGGGAGGCGCGCCAGCGACTGTCACGGTGATCTGCTGGTTGAGACGATGTGCTTTGGGATGATTCACCAGGAAAATATGTACGGTAGGCGCTCCATTGTAGTGGGTTACTCCTTCGCTCTCAAAGAGATCCCAGATGATGCCTGGGTCGAGCTTGCGCAGGCAGACATGGGTTCCTCCAACGGCAGTCACAGCCCATGGGAAACACCAGCCGTTGCAATGAAACATGGGTAATGTCCACAAGTAGACGCTATCGCTCGTCATTCTTGTTTCGATGATCTCTCCAAGCGCGTTGAGATAGCCTCCACGGTGAGTATACACAACGCCCTTTGGGTTACCTGTCGTACCCGAGGTGTAGTTGATCGAAATGTGCTCTTCTTCGTCACCCAGCCAGCTTTCTACCTGCTCAGGCGACCCGCTTGTCAGAAACACTTCATACGGATCTTCGGCAGTGCCTGTATCTTCGATTCGAATCACCTGGAAGTTTTTGAGATCCAGTGATTCAACTAGTGGAAATAGCTCGGTATCGACGAAAAGATATTTGGAGCCGGAATGATTGAGAATATAACCAATCTCCTGGGAATTTAAGCGCGTATTTACAGCAACCAGGATACCACCGGCTGCAGGGACTCCAAAGTGAGCCTCTAGCAAAGCCGGGGCATTGGGAGATAAGAAGGCAACTCTATCATTCTTTTGCAGGCCAACAGCTCGCAAGCGAGAGGCCAACCGATTGACACGCTCAGCAAACTCGCGATAGGTGTACCTGCGATCACCATGAACAACTGCTATTTTATCTGGGAAGACTGAAGCGCTGCGATACAAAAAATCGACGGGAGTCAGTTCGGTCCGATATACTTTCTCTTCCATGTCGAGATCCTTTCAGTGCGAAATAAGGGTCGAGGTTTGCGCATTGTTAGTATATCCCATAAATATTGGGTGTGTGAAAGGAATGCAGACAGGACGACCGCTAGAGTCGTCCCCACATTTCCCCGTTCCATTGTTCCAATACGTAATGTAGGGACACCCCTTGTGGGTGTCCTGTCCGCTGGTGTCTTGCTCGCTGGTGTCCTGTTTGCGAGGATTCATACGGCCATTCTGTTCGCATCAGCCTAATGCACAATCGCGGTAATAATATGCAAATCTACCAACCCATCGATCATCAACTGAATAGCTAACGCAGCCAAAAATATACCTAATTGTTTCTCCAGCACCAGGATGCGCTCCTTCGTCAGGTATTTGTCGAGACGGTGAGAGATCAGGAATACACCGAGATCGATGGCCGCGACAACTAGCACCAGAATGATAAGTACTCCAAGCTGGAGCAACCCCTGTGCCTCAGCAGAGAAGACGGTGAGCGAAACGATGCCGACCGGATTCAGCAGGAGGGGAATAGCAA
Organism: Ktedonobacteraceae bacterium; assembly: GCA_035568795.1. Classification (GTDB taxonomy): domain Bacteria; phylum Chloroflexota; class Ktedonobacteria; order Ktedonobacterales; family Ktedonobacteraceae; genus DATMNR01. The sequence continues at coordinate 1,106 of DATMNR010000176.1, read as the reverse complement.
GTGGATAAATGGCCATGCTCATCAAAGCCTCCTCGCTCATCGGACCGCTTTCCTCTTTCGTCTCAGCGGGACTCAGCACGATGTTGAGAGCGAGGATCAGCAGGATCAGTCCAACTGCGATTGAGAGGGCTCCTGTCGTAAAGTGCAGGAGTTTCATAATAAACGCTCCTGCGAGCAACACCACAATGGCGATGATAGTACCAGTGATGATTGTCTTTATTGCTACTTTGCGTTGCAGCGCAGTGCTGTAATTCTTCGTCAAAGCCATGTATACCAATAATAGCTTGATCGGCCCCATGCCGATAAAAATCGGAAGGAACAGGTCTAATAAGGATCTCATGATATTAGTCAAAGGTTGTATCATATGAAGGTGTAGCGAACAAGATGCTCGCTGTTTCAATATACACATCGTCCTTGACATGTGTTTCAGCTATTTGAACGAGTAGAAGAAAGGAACGAAACCATGGGATTTGACCAGTATCATGAACCTGCTAACGAACTCTCGCAAGAAACCCGCACCTTTGCACGAATGATCGCTTCGCTCACAGAAGAAGCCGAAGCGATCGGGTGGTACGAGCAGCGCTTAGCCGTGGAGCCAAACCAGGAGGCTCGAGCCATCATGGCGAATGCGCAGGGGGAGGAATTCAAGCATTTTGGCATGGACCTCGAATTTTTAATGCGCCAGAAGCCAAAGTGGAGAGTTGCCTTACAGGATATCCTTTTCAAAGAGGGCGACATTGTTGAACATGGTGAAGAGGCTGAGGAGGACGAGCATAAGTAAGGCTGAGACGTAAAACATGCCTGCTATTGCAAATAAGTAGTTCGTCAAACTTCTTAGGGCCTGTAAAATGTAGAGGGGCATCCGCAAGAGATGCCTGGCCCAACACATCAATTGAAGCTTGACGGACTACTTGTTTTTTCCATTTGAGGATGAGTATCACGGCTGCACCACAAAGAATAAAATCGCTACTAGTCAGAACCTCTTTTTTTCTACGTTGGTAATCTTTCCTTGCTGAGCTTTTCCCAGAAAACCTGCCACCCACATTCTTTTCTCTTTGATGAAGAGTTTATCCGAAAACGGCCAAAGTCGTCTTTCCCTTGCATTT
>DATMNR010000175.1:0-3723 GCA_035568795.1 Ktedonobacteraceae bacterium | reverse complement strand
CAGTTGAGGTGGAAGTGCGCCGAGTGTGCGTTGCCAATCTGAACCTCCGATCTCAATGAAGGCGCCTCCACGATTAATCCATGTTTGTAGGGCGTTAAGCTGAGCGGGATTGAGAGTGCTTGTAGTAAAGTCATCAAGTACAATAACATCAAAGTTGTCCAGAACCTCAGCCACATCTGGCATTGTGCTGGCGTTCAAAGTTGCCAATTCGATATCTCTCCCAGGATCTGGCAATGAAACTTTGCTAAGTGAACTAAACTCTGGACTTTCTGCTGTGTGATCTGAGAGTATGCCGATGAGAAGAGAGCCAGGGCGTAATATGTAAGGGGTAGCTGTTTGGGAAGTAATGACTTTGCCATTATTGTTGCTTAGAGTAGCTACAATCCCTTGTGGTACCGCGGGTGTTTCGTATAGAGGAATATCAAGGTTGATCTGCTTTTGTGTTCCATGTGGTAAGACAACGGATGCCTGGTAGCTCCAGGGCAATGTACTACCAACTACTACCTGTCTTGCAAAGCTGGAGTATGTTGTAACGGAAACTACACCTGAGAAATTTGAGCCTTCGTTGCTCAGTGCAACCTGCACTGGAGTCCAGTAGTCGACTCGGGAATCATCTTCGAAACCCACAGTTAGTTGGAGTGCAGGTAATACTACGGGTGATTTTTTTGTGAGGGCAGATGCATGAGCGGGAAAGAGGAAGAGGATAAGGGATATACATAACGAAGCGAGAAGGATGACCACTCCGACCCAGCCCGAGGGCGACCGCAAGCTGGGCGACCGCAAGGGTACGACCAGCCCGGCCCGGCCCGAGGGCGACCGCAAGGGTACGCCCCTACTATATACGGATCTGGAAGGTTGATTCATAGAACAGTATCTTGTTTCTCTCAATTTCGGATGGTCATCTGATTTAAAGTGTCTCAAGAATTTCGCTTGTTTCATGACCAATTTCATTCGCGAATGAGTATGTCTATCGATAGAAAACGGTTCTTGGTAGGTTTGGCAAGGTAATAGTTAGTAAGTTTTTATCATACCATACTTTACATGTACGTTCTGAAGGTGGTTACACTCACAAAACTTTTTAGGAAGTTTAAGGCAAGTTAGTGCCGGGCGCTGTTCCAATGATGCTAGCCAATTGTTGGAACTGGTCGTAGGTCAGATTAGTCGCTGGTCCGCTCCACATTTTATCGCTGAGTACCTGCATGGCGGGTTTGACTCTGGCATCTACATCAGCATCACTGACGACTTTTCCGAGCATATCGTTCCATTCAGCGAACATGCCACCTAATAGGTGTGGATCGTTGGGGCTTAAATCCAGGTTTGGGTGGTAAAAGCTAAAGATATTTGGTTCCCATTGCTCGTAGAGTAGTTTGGTATCAAGATAATCATGGAAGTAGCCGGCTTTTGGGACAATGTAGAGGATGTTGTCATTCGCGTTGATGACCTGGAATCCTTGCTGTACCGTGGCTAAGGGATTTGCCCAGCGATTATCCCAAACGTCGGTAACAATGTCGTTATTTACCCCGACGCTGCCTGCCATCCACGTAAGAGTTCCCCACATTCTTACCGACTTGCCTTTCTTTTTGAGGTAAGCATCATATGTGTTGATAAACTGCCTGTACTGGTTTGCGTTGCTCGTCGTATATTCATCTGCGCCAATATCTACTTGAGGGCTATCGAACCAGGGTAGAAACTCGTCCCAGATGGAATTTAGAAAGGCGTAGGTTTTAGGGTTACTCAGGTCTAGTAGCTCCTTATCTGTCTTGCCCGCAAGATCTGGACGGTATTGCGTGAACGCGAGATCATGTGCCGGTGCATCAATTTCAGGTGTGATAGTGACTGCATATTGCTTTGCTATATCTTGTAGTTGGCGTAAATCTTGTTCAGTGTATGAGCCGTCTTTGGCGGTTAAGCCTTTGAAACGAGGGCTATTAAGTCGGAATGCCGCGTATTTGTGCATCCAGTCAGGACTTTTGCCACCATCGATCTCATTATCATTCAAATGCAGGTGAAAGTTGTTCATTTTGTACCATGCCATGAATTTCACGTAATCTTCCAGGAACTGGACTGAGAAAAACTTGCGCCCGACATCCAGCATAAAACCCCGCTCCGGATAGCGCGGATAATCTCTCGCTGTTCCCCTGGCGATGTGCGATTTAGCATGGTCCTGGATCAGGATTTGTAGAATGGTGCGCGTACCGTAAAAGACGCCTGTATTTGTATTGGCGCTGATGACAACTGAGTCTCCTACCTTGAGGAGGTACCCTTCACTGCCAATACCCCGATCCGAATTCTTTAAAGTCAGGTAAAAGTCACCAATTATTGGAGTGTTAGTAGCGACGATTGGGAGAGAAGAGCCGGACACCGTCAATAAATCGCTTTGAAATACATGTGCTGTATTCTGTAGCTGAGTAGCATAGGCAGGGTCAATTGTAATTCGTGAGGCAGAATCGATCATAAACGATCCGCTACCCCCCTGCCATTCACGTAGGGCTGGGATGACCTCAGGAGCAGCGTTGGCAAATAAAACGGTGGAATAGATTATGCGCAAAGGAAAAAGAAATGTAAAGATCATGCCTATACTCAGCAGTGCAATCATAGTTAAAATGATTGTTCTTCTCTTCAAGAAATGATCTCCTTTTGTTTCTCAGCTAGAAAAGTTAACCGACCTATTGGTCTCTCACTCGAATGTTGGTTACCAGAATCAGGAATCTCTAGTATTAGACAACGTGGAATATAATACCTTCTCTCGTAAACGACTACCAATTGGCACTACTGGATTAAGACGGTTTTTTATTGTCTTAGCACAGCTTGCGTTTGTATTATACTTGAGAGAGTGTTTTTGTATAGGGCATAGGATTTGAAGCCAGATTCAAGGAGGTATAAGATGACTGAACTTTTCGCCATTACGGGAGAAAGGGTAGCGCATATCGTACAGCAAGGCGATGTCTGGAATACAAAATTACTTCTAAAAGATAGTCGTGCCCAATGTCTCGCGCTTGACAGTCGCCACGCTGGCACGTTGTATGTAGGTACGCACGGTAAGGGAGTTTGGAAGAGCAGTGATAATGGCCAGACCTGGCAGGATATGGAGCTGCCGCAAGAAGATGTCTTCTCAATTGCTGTCAGCCCGGTAAATGGCGCAGTTTATGCTGGTTGCGAGCCGAGTATGCTCTTCAGCAGTGAAGATGGTGGACAATCCTGGCAAGAATTGTCAGCGTTGCGCAGCATTCCATCAGCGCCGACGTGGAGTTTTCCGCCACGGCCCTGGACCTCACATGTACGCTGGATTGCTCCCAATCCACATGATGCTGCGCTGTTGATCGTTGGGATTGAGTTAGGTGGTCTGATGTATAGCAGTGATGGTGGGCAGACCTGGAGCGATCATCGCCCAAATGCCCAACGCGATGTTCATGCACTCGCATGGCATCCTACAGCACAGGGTCGGGCATATGAAGCTGGTGGAGGTGGTACAGCGTGGAGTAAGGATGGCGGACAGATTTGGCAGCGAATTGATACTGGTCGTGATCGACATTATACCTGGGGCCTGGCTGTTGATCCTGACGATCCCGATTGTTGGTTTATTTCGGCATGTCCGGGACCGCGGGAGGCGCATAACCCGAGAGGGAACGCGCAAGCCTATATCTATCGCTGGCGTGGCAATGGCCCATGGCAAGCGCTGAATGGAGGATTACCTCAACCCCTCAAGAACTTTCCTTATGCTTT
>DATMNR010000174.1:0-6821 GCA_035568795.1 Ktedonobacteraceae bacterium | reverse complement strand
GCTTGCAGACCTAGCCGACTCCCGAGGCCGCCAAAGCAGCTTCGGGAGACGAACTGAGAGCAGTCCTCAAACAGGCGCATCATCGCAATCCGACGAAAGTCGCCCAGCATATCTGGCAAACGCTCCAACAGCCGCATCTGCAGGCCGATGCGATCACCACCCGTACCAAAGCGCGTTTAATGGTGGCACTGGCGAGTCAACTCCTGCCGCTCGTGGGGCAAATCACGGCATACGACAAGGAGATCACTCGCCTTTTTCGGAGCCATGCTGACAGCGAAACGTTCGCGAGTCTACCTGGCGCAGCGAAGCGGCTCGCCCCGCGGCAACTTCCAGGATGGGGAGATGATCGGACACGCTATCGCGATGCTGCCAGCATACAGGCATTGGCGGGAACTTCGCCAGTGCCCTATGAAAGCGGGAACTACTCGCAAGTGCATAAACGCTATGCTTGCATCAAATCCTTGCGCAACGCCTTGCACCAATTTGCCTGGGAATCCACGCGACAGGAAGCATGGGCCCTGGACTCTTATCGACGCAAACGCAAGGAGGGCAAAAGCCACAGCATGGCTGTTCGTGCCCTGGCCACTGTCTGGGGCAGGATCATTTTTGCGATGTGGCTCAAGCACGAAAGCTATGCGTCAGCGACATTCCTGGCAGCACGACATACGCACGGCAAGCTCGCGGCCTGAAATGGCCGCTGAGAGGTGCATCCGCTGCTCTCATGACAGCAAAACACCCTGCTGTTTTTTTGCTTTCACAGGCACAAGCATCCCAGACCACGCAAGCGCAGCGGTGTCAAGGAAAGCGAAGCGGCTTGACACCAGCAAGCGGCGTGGTACACGTGCTGCTGCCTATGTGATGGCAAACAACGGGTCAGCTGCTGCTTCTTTGCAAAGGCTTGACATAGAGGGTCTACCCTATCGTAGAGGTCACAGATTCGAGTTCTGTATCGCCCATCAAAAAAGGCGGCTTTGCGCAAAACCGCCTTTTTGTATACTAGTATTACTTTTTCAACACCTGCAGGCCAATGCCCTCTTCTCTGGTGCGATGAACACCGGCTGTCTCTTGAATGCCACCTTCCGGATACACCAACTTTGCCTCACTCTCGGGTAGGAGGCTTGCTACTTCCTTGAGTACAGCGTCCAGGAATTGATCTTCGGGTACGGTTTTGATCACTTCACCCTTGCGAAAGATGACCCCACGTCCCTTTCCACCGGCAAGCCCAACATCGGCATCGCGTGACTCACCTGGTCCATTTACCACACAACCCATTACAGCAACATGGATTGGAGTCTGCACTTTGGATAGGCGCTTTTCTACTTCATTGGCCACACTGATGACGTCGATTTCAACCCGACCGCATGAGGGGCATGAGACGAAGGTAACACCACGATTGCGTAATTCGAGCGAGCGTAAAATCTCATATGCAACCGGTATCTCTTCTTCAGGTTCAGCGCTGAGACTCACGCGAATGGTGTCCCCGATTCCATCAGCGAGGAGCAACCCTAAACCAACAGATGATTTGACGGCGCCAGTTACGAGTGTACCCGCTTCGGTAATACCGAGATGGAGAGGATAGTCTGAACGTTGTGAGAAACGTCGATATGCTTCAACTGCGGTCAAGGGAGTTGAGGATTTCAACGAGACTTTGATTTCGTGAAAGTCCATTTCCTCACACCAACTAATATACTCCAGAGCCTTTGTTACCATACGTTCGGCCAGTTGATCACGCTCCTGACGGCGTGCTTCTACAGGATCTGTGCGCTCCAATGTGCCGTCTTCGCGTAACTTGACTTGAATGCGCTGCATTTGTCCGCGCTGATCAAGAGCATCAATTGATCCTGAGTTGACACCAATACGCATTGCAATGTTTCGTTCTTTACATGCTGTTATGATCTGTTCGAGCGATTTACGTCCATTAATGAGGTTTCCTGGATTGATACGCACGCAGTCGATACCTTGACGAATCGCTTCAAGCGCTAATGTATGTTTATAGTGAATATCGGCAACTAATGGAATATGGATACGCTTTTTAATTTCGCCGATTGCGAGAGCATCCTCTTCCTCGGGAACAGCCACGCGTACTATTTCGCACCCGACATCTTCCAGACGGTGAATCTGTGAGACCGTACTTTCTACATCGCGGGTGTACGTGGTAGTCATAGACTGTACCGCAATAGGCGCATCGCCCCCTATTGCAAGGTTACCAACATGTATTTGTCGGGTTTTCTGTCGCATAGTTTTTGTTTACTCCGTGAATATCTGTCAGACCTACTTATATATTGCGTCTTAACGTTTAAATCGGCACCTACTGGTCTGGTCACTTTCATGTGACAACTCGCCGCCAACGGCGGCTGAGGAAGGGAGCCTGGGGCTGTGCCCCAGACCCCAGTCAAGGGGCATCTGCCCCCTTGCATCCCCACTTTTCTACCCTTCACATGAATGTGGTCAGACCAATACTGGTATCTTGATTATTTTTGTTAAAAGCTAAATGATGGGCCGACATTAATTGATTAACTACCCCAATGTATAACATCGTTTACTGTAATGACTACCATCAGTGTTAGTAATATGGCCATACCGACAAAATTAATAATACCTTCTCGTTCTGGTTTCAGGCGTTTCCCACCACGTAGAAGCTCAATGAGTATTAATAAGATGCGCCCACCGTCCAAAGCGGGGAAAGGTAAAATGTTGATGATGGCCAGGTTCAAACTAAGGATGGCTGTTAAACTGAGAATGGGCCACCAACCAAGGTCAGGTACACTTGCGGCTACTTCGCCGGTTATTTTGACGATTCCTACTGGTCCAGCAAGTTGAGGTTTGACTGCACCTGCAATCATTTGCGCTATCTGATTAATAAAATCTCCAGTGACTGAGAACGTATGCTGGATACCTTTAAATGGAGCCTGCCAGAGCGGTGAACTAACGAAGACGATCTTCTCTTCGACACCCATTGGCCCCTGGCCCTGCGGTGGATGTACCCTGACATGTACAGTCGTCGATACTGTTTGTGTTTCACCTGCGTGTCGGACTTCAAGCTCCACCGGTACAGTCGCATGTAGATTCTTATCAGCGGTAATAGCATTGGTAACAATATTTTGGACATCAGTAAAGAGCTGGACTGGATGTCCATTTACAGAAACAATGGTATCACCAGGTTGTAGGCTTGCCACAGCGGCAGGAGAGCCTGGGACAACTTTGCCAATTGTAGCAGGAAAAGTTGGCTCCCCGAGGCCATAGGCGATAGTAAAAAGAACCATTGCCAGAATAATATTCATAGTGACACCTGCGAGTAAAACAATGATCCGTTTGCCTGCTGATTTTGCTGCAAAGCTTTGAGGATCATAGTAACCCTCAGGGTCATTTATATCTCCGTTTTCACCTGGCATACGCACGAAGCCACCAATAGGCAGGAAATTGATTGAATAAATGGTATGGTCGCTGGCGCGAGCTTCTAGCTGGTGATTATAAGGCGCGTTAAAGTCTTTCATTGCTTCAGGAATAGCGGTGACAACACTACCGGCACTCGTATAAGGTTGCTGTTTCTGACTGACATACGTGTCTTCAGGATTATGTCTGCCGCTGAACCAGATGACTTCCCAGCCTCCACTATCACGCTTACGAAAACCTACGAGGCGAGGAGGAAAACCAACGCCAAATTCTTCTACACGAATACCTGCCCATTTAGCCGTAATGAAATGACCAAATTCATGTACGAGCACACACACACCAAAGACAGGAATCGCAGCCAGTAAAAACCAGTTATTCATACTATATTCCTTTGTAAGGTTGTTTCATATATTTCTTGTGCTGTTCTACGTGCCCAGGAAGTGGCCTCTAGAATTGCTGGCACCCCCGGTTGTGATACTGGATGATGACACTCCAACACTGCTTCAATCAGTTTAGCAATCTCCAGAAATTCGATTTTCCCAGCTAGAAAGAGTGCAACGGCTTCTTCGTCTGCACCTACCAATACACTCGGGTACGTATCTCCTTGTTTTGCTGCTTCGAGAGCCAGTCGAAAACAAGGGAAGCGTGTAATATCTAATGTTTCAAAGTTGAGTCGAAGTACTTCCGCCCAATGCAATTCTCGCACGAGTCCTGTACCACTCGTATCTAATCGATGTGGGAAACTTAATGCGTACTGGATCGGTAAGTGCATACTCGGAAGACTGGCTTGCATTTTCAATGAACCGTCGACAAACTCAATCATGGAATGAATAATACTTTCTGGATGCACAATAACGTGAATTCGATCATATAGAATTCCAAAGAGCCAACGGGCTTCGAGAACCTCTAAACCTTTATTCATCAAAGTTGCGGAGTCAATGGTAATTTTTGGTCCCATGTGCCAGGTGGGATGGGCAAGCGCCTGCTGAACTGTTACTGAGCGTAACTGGTCATTCGTAGCTTGCCTGAATGGGCCGCCTGAAGCTGTCAGGATAAGGTGGCGAATTTCGCTTGCATTTTCCCCCTGAAGACATTGCCAGATAGCACTATGTTCGCTGTCTATCGGTAAGATCGATACGCCTGCATCTTGTGCCGCTCGCATTACCAAATGACCGGCCATAACCAATGTTTCTTTATTTGCCAGTGCGATAGTTTTTCCTGCTTTGATGGCTGCCAGCGTTGGTGCAAGTCCCATCAGTCCCGAGGTGGCCGCTACCACAATATCGACATCAGGATGGGTGGATACATCAAGTAGTGCCTGTTCGCCAAATTTAACGTTGGGTAGCGCTTCTCTAGCCGCTATTTCTTGTTCAGGTGTTTCTGCGAAACACGCAGTAATCGCTGGCGAAAATTCTTGAGCCTGCTGTGCCAGGAGAGAGATATTACTTCGAGCTGCTAATGCAACTACGCGAAAATGCTCTGGATAACATCGAACTACGTCGAGTGTTTGTCGACCAATCGATCCTGTACTGCCAAGAAGAGCAATGCGTCTGGGAAAACTAGTCATCTATCTGTGTCCATTATGAACGAACCTACTATACACCTCATATATATGGGCGAACACTCAGTTCGAATTTGCTTGTTCGCTGGCGTTTTCCTGGTCCCTCAGCCGTCTCTACAAGCCGAACTCGGTTCGCCCTTGTTCGCAATTTTTCGCTGACATCCGTCGCCGTTGCTGTCAGCTGTGCTGTCAATTGTATTCTACCACGCGGCGAAACAAAAAAGAAACACACGTGACCCTGTTTGTGGTACCTCGGTTACATGTGCTCAATTGTAAAGATCCGCATATGGTATGTGAGACGGGGCGTTTGTAGCTGTTCGCAGGTGTTCTCTCCGTGCTCAATTTGCCTCATTTTGTTCGCTTTCTATCGTCATTTTCCGCCAGGGATCGCTGGCCTTGCTACATGTGTTGCTCCATTTTTAACATTCGTTCTGGTCTTCCGCATGCCCTTTTCAGGCGGATACTTCTTCTTGCTGTTTAAGCTCCTCAACCCATTTCCCTAAAGCGCTGGAAGAAACGCGTACAGCTCGACCAATATGGATCGTTGGCAGCTCTCCGGTTGCTATCATCTCGTACATCTTTGAAGGAAACAACGACAATGTGTTCATACCTAGCAACCGAGCGACAAAATAAACAGGCAACCAACATGGAAACTGCAGAAAACGGTGCAGCCTGTTGAAAAACTCTTTCTAAGAGTATGAGCAAGGTTCAGCTACAAAATGACCAACCTTCTCCCCTCAAAAAAGGAAAAGCCGGAGAAAAGAAGGTGTAGTGACACATAACACCAAATTTCTTCCTTGCTGCATGCAAGGAAAACTGTGACTCCTGAGAAAAACCATCCCCTTCGAGAAGAAAACCACGTTGTGCTGGAGTTGAAAAGCGACAGCAACCGCTCTTCTGCGGAGAGTTCTAGTTCTGGTTCTGGTGCCCAAGGATGCTTCTGTCTCCCGCTTGGCAGGGGCCATCATTGCCATCGCTTCAGTCGGAAACGGACGCCGTCCCCACCCGCGCTTGCGGCCGGAGGCGTTTGAGATTCTGGCCAGAGGCAATCACTAAGGCTTCGCAGTTGACGCGCCAGGGGCGCCGTAAGCGAAAGCGTCCCATCCCATGCCACTGCTTGCCTTCTCCAAACAGCGGTTCGATCCACACTTTCCGTTTATTGAGTGCCTTGTGGTAGGCAAGGGTCTGCTCATACGCTTTCACTCGGTCCAGATTGTCTGCGAAAAAGGACCGATGCACATGCCGACCACGCTTGCTTTCGGTACAGGCTTTCTTCACCGGGCAGGCATTGCAGATAGCGGCATCGGCGCGATATTGCACCTCTTGCGTGCCTTCCAATCGGTAGGCTGGTCGTAAGAGGTGTCCTTGGGGACAGGTATAGTGGTCATGGATAGGATCATAGGTGAAGTCAGCCAGTCCGTAGTAGTCTGTACGTTGTCCTCTCTCGGCGATGGGAATGTAGGCATGGATATGGGCATCCTCGATGGCCTTGATGTTCTCGGCAGTTCCATAGGTCATATCGCCAGTCACCTGGTTGGGCTGGCTGTGCCACCGGAAGAGTACGTGCCAGAGCAGGTCCAGCATGGGCTGATTGTCCATCACCTCGCCTGGCACCACCAGGACCGCCAGGATGATGCGACGCTTGCCTCCATCCACGACGTAGTGGGTGTGGTAGCCCAGATGGATGCCTCCCCCCTTCAGGCGCATCGGCGTCGCATCAGGATCGGTGGTACTGATGCGAAAATCCGCCGTGCGGAGGTCGCGAACCATACACGTCCCGAGGTTTTCGACCCTCCTCAGCAATCCAGTCGTGGCGAGCAATATTCTCCTCGGCGAGGTCCTCACGTCGTGCCTCAGAGATCCTGGT
>DATMNR010000173.1:0-13388 GCA_035568795.1 Ktedonobacteraceae bacterium | reverse complement strand
GTAATACAACGTCATACCCTGAGCATTCGTAAGAATGGTAACAGATTGTCCATTCACCGTCGCCGAGGTAGTTTTAATAATTGCAGCAGAACTGCTTGGGGTTGTTCCACCACTACTGGAACTGCCAGTGCTTGTAGTGCTGTTGCTACCACAAGCCACAGCAATCAGTGCAACCAGGAGCATACTAATGCCCCAAAATGCACGCCTTAAAGTAAGCATATATAATATCCTCCTCGCAAATCTAAATCAATCACAAGTTCTTAACATCAATATATACGCCAGAAGGTTACACAACCCCTCAACCAAATAACAAGGAGTGTAGAGGACGATGTCCTTAGCCAGTGTGATGTCCTCCAGCATGTGTGACTCTCAAGACACATTTACCAGGAGTGCAGAGGACAGAGTCCTTTGCCGGGGTTCGGGGTGTCCCCGAAAAAACTCTTTTTCTTCTTCTGCCGCCGCAGGTGGCAAGTCTAAACAGCAGGTTCGCACAAAAATTTACCCCTGGAAGATATATAATAAAAGTAAGAGCACAGGAGGGAGCAACCATGAACCAGAACAACCAGACCATCAACCAGATGCGCGCCATCACCATCTCGCGAGAATATGGAAGCGGAGGAGGCGAAATAGCAGCCCGCCTCGCCAGCCACCTGAAATGGCAATTAATTGACCACGAAATAGTAGAACGTGTCGCCATGGAAATGGGCACCAGTCTTGGAGCAGCAGAAGCCCACGACGAGCGCACCGAAGGCATCCTCGCACGAATATTCAAAAACCTCCAATCGCTCCAACCAGATTACATGGTAGGTGCTACATCAGAAACATTTCTTAGAAACGAAGAAACATACTTTAAATCCGTCAGCCGCATAGTCCATGCGGCAGCCGCGCAGGGACACGTAGTCATAGTTGGCAGAGGTTCCCAGGTGCTACTTGCACAACAGCGTGATATCTTGCATGTCCGCATCATCGCACAGTTTGAAAAACGCGTTGACTATGTGATGAAACGTGAAGGCATAAATCGAACCGCAGCCGAATCGCGTATTAAAATGAAAGATCATGATCGAACGAAACACCTTGAGACAGCGTTCCATCGAGATCCAGAAGATACCCAACTGTACGACATTGTCTTGAGCACATCATTCCTGGACCTTGACAGCGCCGTTGAAATCATTTCCCTCGCGCTTCAGCAAAAAGCCAATCAACTTTCTGTCAAAACGGACGAGATGGGACCCGCTGCAGGCATATCACCTTACCCCGATAAACCCTCGGACTTTCACCCAAAGGTAGGTTAATCACTACTTTTCAAAGAGGGAGTGAGGAGAACCGCAAGCCCTCTGCCTTGTGCAGGAATACCAGATGAATCAGTATTGTTCTCTGTATCGAGTAAAAAAGGGAGTGCAGAGGGACGTAGTCCTTCTGCCGGGGTCTGGGGTGTCCCCAGTTTATTCCATTTTCTGGGGAGGGGAGGGGTAAAGAGTAACTTTGTAATAGTCCTCTTTAGGAATCGAGAAAGAAGAAATACCGTGAAAGACACACAACAAACACCCATCACAGAAGATATACCCCTCGCATGTACCCTCTCAGAATCAGAACAAAAAAACCGCAGCACAGAATTAAACGACCTCTTCAAACACATACAACAAGTCAACGAACTGCCGGACGGCTATGCTCTCCGCTTCCCGGGAGACGACGCCTGGGCCAACACACTCGTACAATTCATCACCTACGAACGAGCATGTTGCCCCTTTTTCACATTCGCACTCATATTCGATCCACAACAAGGGTCAATCTGGCTACACCTGCGTGGACCAGAAGGCACCAAAGCTATCGTCGAGAATATGATGCATTCATGAGATAGCCTATGTGGTAGTACGTCAAACGTCAGACCATGTGAAATGTAGGGACACCCGCAAGGGGTGTCCGGCTCAACTACAAAGAAAGCCCTGAGAGGGTATGTCTCAATGTCTCACTTATGCCGGGACTCGACGCGAGTAGTACGGGCGACGGCGGTGCCAGAGACGGTAGGTCAGCAGGTACCAAAGAGCTGTGAACAGGGTAGCTCCGATCAGCGCTTTGAAGAATGGAACCCCGAATATAACGGGATCACCAGGAATGATGAGGATCACCACATTGGTAACGATCCATATACCCACCAACGCCGCTATGATCGCCCCAATAATGCCGAATGGGAGCCGCCAGCCTACAATGAACTCTGCAACAAAACCGACAATGGCCGCGACGAGAAAGTACATGAGCTGACTCAGATAGAGTGCCAGGTGAAGGTTACCAACGTTAATCGTGACGAGTGGTACCTCAGCCATGAGCGTGAACATAATGTCCTCCTTAATCTTATATATGTATCCTTGCTTCGTTCGAAAGGGTACACAGTTTCGATAGACACAACCCATTCCTCATATCTACACGCTACATCTCCTGGTTTCGTTTCAAAAGGCCATTCACACTAGCTTCTACCATGACTCATCTTTACGAAGTGTACGCACGATGCTCCCAAAGCGTTGATGCGAGAAACTGGATCTCCAAGCCCGTCCACACCATCCAATACGGGTAACACCACTACCTCGTCACTCTCCTGATTGGCCACCAGCAGAAAACGCCCGCTCGGCGAGATCGCGATGTGACGCGGGGTCCGTCCGCCACATGGCCTGATTGAGAGGAGTGTTAGCAGCCCGTCAACCCCGATCTCAAAGATGCAAATGCTGTCGTGTCCCCTATTGGAGACGTACAATCGGTCGCCCGCTGGCGAGATCTGGATTCCAGCAATCTTACTCTCCGGCGCATCCGGAGGCAGCGTTTCGATGATCTGTAGCTCGCGCAGTGTACCGCTCTCCGCGTCGTACTCGTACACCGCTACGGTATTGTCGAGTTCATTGTCGACATACACATGCTGACCGCTCGGGTGGAAGGATTTGAACCGTGGACCAGCGCCCGACCTTGTACTGGTATGCGTTGGCTCGCGCAGCCGACCTGTGGATTCATCGAAAGAGTATACTACTAGCGTGTCAATCCCCAGATCAGCTACCATCACAAAGCGTTGGTCTGGCGAAAAGGTCGCCGAATGCACGTGTGGTCCCTCTTGTCGCTCAGAGTTCGGTCCGTTCCCATAATGCTGAATCAGATCCGTCATCTTCCCCAAAGCACCATCAGGCAGAATCGGTAGCACACCCACACTTCCAGAGCCATAGTTAGAGACCAACAGCCACTCCCCCTTCGCGTTGATATCAAGATGGCAAGGCAAATCGCCGCCGCTCAACTGGTGGTTAATCGGCTCAATACTCCATGGCTCGTCAGTGCAGCGCAATGCCCAGACCGCACCGGGCGTGCCCTCATTCTGCTCGCTCGTCTCACTCACAGCATACAGCCAGTGCCCGTTTGGATGAACACTCAAAAAGGAAGGATTGACAATACCCGCAAACGAGCTGCGCACCGTCAGCTCACCAGTTACATCGTCGAAGATACATCCATGAATGCTAGCCTGATCAGCGAGGGCATAACCCCCAACATACAGTACATGCTTTGAAGTAATCATCATTCTCTCCTATGCGTCATTGATATGATACAATCACCATATCACACTGTATATTAGACCGTACATGCTTATTGACGAAATAACCCAAACACCTGTAGGGGCCGATTTATCGGCCTTCCGTACCCTTTCACGATATCCCTCTTATTGTGTTAAACTTCATTATCGGCCTGCATTGGTTGATAGCTTTATAAAAGTCATTGTGCATATATCACGAGGGAAAAAGTCCTCATGCGAATTATTTCACTATTAGCCAGCGCCACAGAAATGGTTGCTGCCCTTGGCTGTCTGGATCAAATGGTAGGCCGCTCACACGAATGTGACTACCCACATGAAGTACAAGCACTGCCAGTGGTAAGCACTGTACAAATAGATATCAATGCAAGCAGCGCTCAGATCGATGCGCAGGTGAAACAACGAGCGCAGGAGAAGCGCGAACCTGAAGACCCTGCTCTAAAAGCGCTCAGCATCTATGCAATCGACGTTGATAAACTGCAAGAACTGCGCCCCGACGTTATCTTCACGCAAACACAATGCGAGGTCTGCGCTGTCAGCGAACGCGATGTAATCCAGGCAATTGCACAGCTTACAGGCCTGCAGCCACTCGTCGTCTCGCTCTCACCCTACCGTCTCCAGGATGTCTGGGAAGATGTGTTGAGAGTTGGCCAGGCGTTAGGCAAGCGTGATCAGGCGCAAATGCTCGTCGAAAAGTACCAGCAGCGGCTCACAGACCTGGCCGTCAAAACATCAGCCTTCGGCGCCAAACCACGAGTCGCTGTACTGGAATGGCTTGATCCTTTAATGGGTGCAGGCAACTGGACACCTGAACTGGTGGCTTGCGCAGGAGGCGAGCCTATTTTTGGTGAGATTGGACAGCATACGCCCTGGTTAACCTGGGAGGAACTGCAAGCAGCCGACCCCGATGTAATTGTCCTCTCACCCTGCGGCTACACACTTGAGCGTGCAATGCAGGATGTACCACTCTTGCAAAGCCATCCCGCCTGGGCAAACTTGCAAGCAGTACGCAAAGGTAGAGTCTATGCAATCGATGGTAACCAGTACCTCAATCGATCCGGGCCACGCCTGGTAGAATCCGCAGAACTGCTCGCACGTGTTATCTTGGGTGAGCGCCTACCCATCGTTGTTGATAACAACGGCTGGCAACACGTTCAGTAGTATTGAAAGCTGATATACCAGAGTGACTTTTCAGGACGTAAAGTCAAGACAGTCTCAAAGTATCCTTCTTGTATCATTATAATATGGAAACTACTCTCACCTTGCATTTACAATATCGTCCCCCATTTGAATCCGCGTCCATTCTGGCCTTCCTGCAGCGCCGAGCCATCCCAGGCGTCGAAGAAGTCGTCAATGGGTGTTATCGGCGGACTGTACTCCTACCTGGTTCGAAGGGTATCATCGAGTTGGAGCCAATAGAGCAAACAAACTTCATTTGCCTTCGGCTGCAGCTCAAAGACTTGAGTGATCTAAGCACACTTGTTCAGCGATGCCGGAACCTCTTTGATCTCGACGCAGTTCCGGAGCCAATCGCTGACGTCCTGGCGACCGATCCACTGCTGGCTCCACTCGTCAAGGCTCGCCCAGGACTGCGCGTTCCGGGAACCATCGACGGATTTGAACTCACAGTAAGGGCAATCATCGGGCAGCAGGTGTCAGTAGCTGGTGCGCGCACTCTGGCCGCACGTCTCGTGACAACCCTCGGTGAGCCGTTAGATCAGCTACATGGAACGTTAACGCACTTCTTCCCAACCGCAAACACAATCGCTCATTCTGATGTGCAGGGATTGGGGCTGACACGCA
Source organism: Ktedonobacteraceae bacterium (assembly GCA_035568795.1). Lineage (GTDB taxonomy): Bacteria > Chloroflexota > Ktedonobacteria > Ktedonobacterales > Ktedonobacteraceae > DATMNR01. The sequence continues at coordinate 8,026 of DATMNR010000173.1, read as the reverse complement.
GTCGCGTGACTGCGCTCCAATCTCTCGCCTATGCTGTTGCTAAAGAAGGTCTGACACTCGACAGTGATTCCGATCAAGAGCAGGCCATAACGCGTCTCCTTCAAATTCCAGGCATAGGTCCTTGGACGGCCTCCTATGTTGCAATGCGCGCTCTCGGCGACCCCGATGCATTCCCTGCCACCGATCTCGGCCTGCGTCGAGCATTCGAACAACTTGGGCAACCCTCCAATACTATCAACATCGAAAAACATGCCGAATCATGGCGTCCCTGGCGTGCCTACGGCGCCCATCACCTCTGGGCAAACCTCGCTGCCCCTCTTACTTTCTATTGACAACAACTCCTTTTTCTCGTACCGTAATCGCTGTAAGGTTTATTGTACCTGTTGCTTCGAATGAGGGATCGGGCTGTGAGAATGCGGGGCGAAGGCGTTTGCGCCAAGCATGACTTGTAGGGACAGGGGTGTGGACGATGCGTGGTGGGGGCGCTTGCGCTGTCCTGGCCCCTTTTCCCATTCAGCATCCAATATTTGGTGTAACCCGAATATATACTCGCATCGTGAAAGCACACATTATCGCCATTTGCCCATACCATACTGAAGGAGATTGCTCATGTCCAGGATACTGCTGATCGACCCGTTGCCACCTCCCCTTGTCGAGAGTATGCGTCCAATGTTTCCTGCTGGTACCAATCTGGATGTTGTATCTTCACTGAGTGAGGAAGACCTTGCCAGGCATGCTGCTGATGCCGAAATTCTGCTTGTCATCCATCGGAATGTGGATGCTCATATCCTCTCCATCTTGCCGCATGTGCGTTTCATTCAACGTGTTGGCGTTGGCTATGACAACCTCGATCTCGAAGCGCTGAAGGCATCCGGAGTTGTAGCAGCATATACGCCGGGTGCGAATGCAGTAGCTGTCGCTGAACATACTATTCTGCTGATGCTGGCCCTGCTCAAACGGTTCCCTGCTGCCGAATCGGCTACGCGCCAGGGCGGGTGGCCCACAATGGAACTGTTCCAGGCCGGACTAGGCGATCTGGCTAATACAACGGTTGGCCTTGTCGGCTTTGGCAGCATAGGACGTGCCGTGGCCCAGCGACTGGTTCCTTTCGAGTCGCGTCTGCTGTACACTGCTGGCCATGCCGTAGATTCAGCAACCGAACAGCAGTTTGGAATTCATTATGCCTCGCTCGATGACCTGTTGGCTTCTTGCACGATCGTCAGCCTGCATATCCCACTCACAGGAGCTACGCGGAGGCTGATTGGCGAGACTGAGTTCGCAAAAATGCCTGCGGGAGCCTTTCTGGTCAACACTTCACGCGGTGAGGTGATCGACGAGGCCGCTCTCCATCGTGCTATAGAGAGTGGCAAACTAGGAGGAGCGGCACTCGATGTGCTGTCTAACGAAGGTCCAGGAGGCAATTCTTTCGTGGACTTGCCCCAGGTGATCGTCACCCCACACATAGCAGGCGGAAGCCGTGCAGCAGTCGAGCGGGCAATACAGATGGCGTTAGCCAACATCGCGCGCTACCTGCGTGGCGAGCCTGTGCTTGACCTGGTTCCTATGCCATCGACCTCCTGATATCATAATATTCTTCCTTCTAGAACGGAGACGACATATGCCAGATCATTTGAAATTTGGGGTGACTTCTATCAACACGGGAGCCACCAGCTACCCAGAAGCGCTTGTGAGCCTCGCACAAGCAGCCGAAACCGCTGGCTTCGACTCCCTATGGGCAGGCGAGCATAGCGTGCTCGCCGAATCCTCGACACGCATGCCCGCGACCAACCGCATACTGAACCCCGTAGTTGCCCTCACATTCGTGGCAGCACACACGAGAACTATTCGCCTGGGCACAGGCGTTCTGCTGCTCCCACAACACCAACCACTTATTTTAGCAAAGGAACTTGCCACCCTGGATGTGCTCTCAGGTGGCCGCTTGATGGTGGGAGTTGGCGTTGGCTGGTCTGAGGAAGAGTTCGAGGCTCTTGGTGTGCCTTTCCACGAACGAGGTGCGCGTGCAGATGAATACCTCGATGCCATGCGAGCTATCTGGAGCGAGGAAAATCCGGCCTATCACGGACAATACGTCTCGTTTCAAGGAGTGCAGGCCTATCCCCACCCGGTTCAACAACCCACCCCTCCCATCATCACAGGTGGCAGAGCGCCCGCGGTAATACGCCGGACGATCGAACAGGCCAACGGCTGGTATGGCTTTGCCTTTGATCTCGATGAAACCGCCAATGTACTCGCCGAACTCCGCCAGGCCTCCGAGCGCTACCATCGCCCGGCATCGCTGGGCGAACTCGAAATCAGCATAGCCCCCCGCATACCAATAGATAAAGAAACAGCCCAACGTTTTGCAGAACTAGGCGTACACCGCCTCATCTTCATCCCACCATCAGGAAAGGACGCATCCACCCTGGTGCAATGGGTAACAACCCTGGGCGAAACCCTGGTTGGGCACGTGTAAAAACCCACATGCAAATACATAAGCAATCGGCCCCCAACCCTCTGTAGGGGCCGATTTATCGTACCCACTGCCGATTTATCGGCCCTTCGTGGTATGACCCCTGCTACCCCTAATTCATCTCAACTTGCTTGTGAACTTTCTTCTCTCTTCCCCTCCCGCGCAATCGGTGCCCGCCCTGGAGGCTGAGAAGGCCGCGGCCCCACCTGGATCTGAATATCCGGGATGAGTCGGGTAACCGCCATATTCTCAGTCAGGAAAATCTCCTCGCCATGATGGAATACCTTCAACGGCGAGCCGTCAAGAAGTCTGTATGTCGCATCCTGCGCACTCACCTCGATGCGCAAGCGGCTTCCTCGAAAAAGAATGTGGAAAGCGAGCCCTTCAAGTGCATCAGGCAATCGTGGCGCGAAGTAAAGCGAACCGTATAGCAAGCGCATGCCACCAAACCCGGCGACCAGCGCCGTCCAGGCCCCCGCCAGTGAGGCCATGTGAAGACCGTCCTGCACGTTGTGATGCAGGTCGTGAAGGTCTATGAGCGCTGCTTCACCGAGGTAATCATAGGCAAGATCTAACTGGCCCACCTCGGCTGCCAGGACCGCCTGCGTGGATGCCGAGAGCGAGGAGTCGCGCACGGTCAGGGGTTCGTAATACGCGAAGTTGCGCGCTTTTTGCTCTAAACTAAACGCGTCGCTGCGCAGTTGCATCGCGAGGACGAGGTCGGCCTGCTTGACGACCTGCTTGCGATAGAGGTCAAAGTACGGGAAGTACAGGAGCAAGGGGTACTGGTTTGGAGAGGTGTTAGCGAAGTCCCACACCTCGTGCTCGGTAAAGGACTCAGCCTGCGGGGTCACTCCCAGGCGCTCGTCGTAGGGGATGAGCATCTTTTCGGCTGCCTCGCTCCAACTAGCAGTCTCCTCCTCGTCCACGCCCAGTGCGCGTGCCTTCTCGGGATGGCGCTGCACCGCCTCTGCCGCCCAACGCAGGTTATGCTGTGCCATGAGATTGGTGTAAACGTTATTGTCAGCGATGGCACTGTACTCGTCTGGTCCGGTGACGCCGTCGATGCGGAACTGATCGAGGGCGGTATTGAGGAAGCCGAGGGAACGCCACAGCCGCGCCGTTTCAACGAGCAACTCGAGGCCCACTTCCTCCTCGAACGCTGTGTCGCCGGTCGCCTCAATGTAGTAGGCCACGGCGTAGGCGACGTCCGCGTTGATATGGAAGGCGGCGGTGCCCGCAGGCCAGTACCCCGAACTCTCAGCCCCCCGAATGGTTCGCCATGGGAAGGCGGCTCCGCGTAGCCCAAGCTCACGCGCATGCTCCCGCGACTTTTCGAGAATCAAGTGGCGCCAGCGTAGGGCGTCGGCGGCGGCGTGAGGTAGGGTCAACGCGAGCACCGGTAGGACGAAAATCTCCGTGTCCCAGAAGGCGTGGCCGTCGTAACCGGTACCCGTCAGTCCTTTGGCCGGGATGGGGCGCCCCTCCGCACGCGCTCCCGCCTGCAACACGTGGAAGGTAGCGAAACGTACTGCCTGCTGGATCTCCGGGTCGCCCTCCAGCTCGACGTCCGCATGCGCCCAGAAGTCGTCCAGGTAGACACGCTGCTCGGCGAGCAAGCCCTCCCAGCTGGTGAAGCGTGCGGCAGACAGCGCGGCACTGACCTGGTCGTGGATGGCAGGCCGTGAGCGCAGGCTCGACCAGCCGTAAGCGATGAACTTGACAATGCGCAGCCGCTCGCCCGGTGTAAGGCGCGTGGTGATGGTCACACGGGCGATATCGGGGGCGCTTTCAGCCGCAACGACCATCCCGGGTGGTCCCTCAATTTGGTGGTCCATCCCCGTCCCGATGCGCAGGCCGCTGACACGGGTGTGGTGAACCAGCAGCCCGCCGTTGTCCTGCGCCAGGTGTTCCTCGGATTCGAGCGCGGACTCAAGCGCGGCACCCACCCTGGGGTCATTACCCTGGGGCGGGAGCGCCTCGTTGGCAACCAGTTCCGACTGCACCACGACACGTATCGGGGCGTCAAGTGCCTCGACCTCGTAGCTGATGGCCGCGATGGCCCGCTGGGTGAGCGACACCATGCGCACGGATGAGACCTTGACCGTACTCCCCGCGGGTGTAGTCCAGCGGACGCTGCGGCGCAGCACTCCATTGCGCAGGTCAAGCTCCCGCTCGTGTTCCAGGAGCTCGCCATATCGAACGTCAAAGGGTTCGTCGTTGACGAGGAGGCGGATGAGTTTGCCGTTAGTGACATTGATGGCAGTCTGCCCGGACTCGGGATAGGCGTATCCTCCCTCGGCATAGGGCAGCGGGCGCAGCTCGTAGAAGGAGTTCAGGTAGGTGCCGGGAAGGCCGTTCGGCTCCCCCTCATCGAGGTTGCCCCTCAATCCGATGTGTCCGTTGGAGAGTGCGAAAATGGACTCGGTCTGCGCCAGGGTATCGAGGTGGAGTCCTATTTCGCGGACGCTCCACTCCTCGACCGGGAAATCAGAATGTTCAATCATCGTCCACCTCCCAGTTTAGTCATATCGGCGACGATAATCTTAGCGCTGTGATGATCGATACTAATGCAGAAGTGTGCTGTGCTAGTAGGCAAATGGCAGGTGCGCGCTTTGGACATAAGTTTCTCCTTGATGATCGTATGGGATAAACTTCAGACCCTCTGAATATATCATATATACGTGTCAAGGATGTAGGTCTTGAGGACCATCAGGTAGCATTGAAAGCGCACCCGAATTGTTACCTATGCCTTCCCTCCAGCAGCCATCGTCAGTATACGGATCAGATTGACGTGTTCATGTTCTTCACGCATACGAGTTGTCTCATGCGCAAGTGGGTTACAGCAATCAGAGGAGGCTTCATGTTGCCGTGCAAGGTCGTCTTTTCCCTCAATCTCAGTATCAGGACAGTCAGCTTCTGACACCTGAGTTGCAAGAGTTACGCAACCTTTTACTATTGGCCTGCCACATTCTGGGCAAAAATCTGCATGTTCAGGAAGTTGAATGCCACAATACAAGCACCCTTTAGCGGTAGTTGTTCTCATCATCTTGACTTCGCTATCGACGCGGATTGCAACTTCAATTGGTCTGCCACATTCGGGGCAAAAATCTGCATGTTCAGGGAGCCGAAGGCCACAATACAGGCACCTTTTAGCGATAGTTGTTCTCATCTTCTTATCCTCTTCTATCGACTCGGGTCGTATCTCTTCAGCACAGCCACATTCAATAAAACATAACCCAATCTATAGCAGAAACATAGCAGATCAACTTCACATCACACTCACAAACCTGCCCCTCAATATCCCGAAGCCATCACAAATAGAATGCCCGCCGAATGATCCGTAGGGGCGATGGCGGTTGGGTGGCTGGGCGGTGGGCCTTTATGCTCGCCCGTGTGGAGGGGTAGGACATACTATATGGCTCAAGTATTCCCAACCCGTACAATAGAGCATATAATTCAAACAAGCCGAAGTTACATAGTGTTGAGAAAAAAACAACCAGAAACAACCCTTATCTAATCAGCAAGGCAGGTGTCACATGGTAAATGGCTCGAACACAACATCGGAACAAGAAAATACAGTAAATCCACAAACCGAGACAAACCCTGTAACAGACGAAATAGCAGAAAGCGAAGTAACGATTGCAACGCTAACAGGCGAAATACTACGGATAGAGAGGAACATAGGATTCTATCTCTACGGTATACTTGCCATAATCGGCCTGGCCGTGTTTATTGTTATTTGGAGTGCATTTCACCAAAAAGAATTGCTCAGTGCGCTCAATACAAGTTCGAATACCCTCTACACCTATCTTCTTTTTGGCATAATCTTTGCTGGTATTTTCATGTTAGCAACACTCATATACTTTGGGCAGCGTATATTTTCTGCGCATGCGACCCTGACATCTTTGAAAGAAGACAAAGATCTCTGGACAATAAAAAAGCGCATTACCTGGCAGTTCGCAGCAAATTTGGAAAAGCCATCCTATTTCGATAGTCTCGTTCGTATAAACGTTGAAAACATGGCAGCATTTTATGTATTAGCCAAAGGGCATGCTGAAAAGAGCTACAAGATTGCTATTACAGTGAGTATTTTCGGCTTCTTACTCCTAATCGTCGGCTTAACTCTGCTAATCACTAACGTATCAGGTTCCCCGCTAAGCTCTTACATAACTATAGCTTCTGGAATTATCACCGAGATCATCGCATGCATTTTTTTCTTGATATATAACCGAACTACTCGGCAGATGAAAGGATTTTATGATAGCATGCTCACCGAACAAAATATACTCTTATCGTTTAAACTCATGGAAGACTCGAAAGATGAAAACGAGAAGGCCAAAATAGTAAGTCAAATGCTCACTAATCTCATCAACAAGCAGAATTCATCTTCTCTCTATGCAAATGAATCAGGTAGACATCGACGAGCTACAATAAAGTAGTTGCGAAATCCCAGTTCAAGGTTTCGGATAACATATAAGAGCAAGGAAGGAATTCATCTCGTGGTTCCATCAGAATTCGCCAACTTCTTCATCGCGAGCGCCAGTGCCGGAGGCGCGCTCGTCGGCCTGCTCTTTGTGGCCGTATCTATCGCACCGGAGCAGATCGTGGCTGCCCAGGCACCGGTAGAAAGACAAGCTGTCGCAGGCAGCGCCTTCACCGCCCTGATGAATGCGTTCTTCATCTCTCTCTTCGCGCTCATTCCCAATTTCAACATTGGCTTCGTCATCATTCCTTTTAGCTTTGTGTGCCTCTTGACGAGCTTCATCCAGGCATGGCGCCTCTTGAGGCGGACCAACAACTGGCAAAGTTTGCTTCGGCGGGCCTTTCTGGTCATAATCAGTGCCGCCCTTTATGGGTTAGAACTGTGGAATGGGTATCAGCTCTTCACTGATCCCTCACAGCCCGGTAATGTGTATGGCTTGATATCGTGTCTATTGGGCGCCTTTGCTATTGGCCTCATCCGTGCCTGGGAATTGCTCGGTGTCCGCCGCTATAGCCTACTGGGCTGGCTCAATCCCTTACATGATATACCAAACACAGAATCGTATTCGCGTGCGAAGAATTCTCACATACCTGCTTCTGATCACCCCCTTATCGATGAAGCCACACCCCGTTCCCCAACTCAGTAAACTCTCACCGGGGGACAAATAGTGGCATGTCCAATGTCATCCTGTATTCCTGTTTTTCATCCTGATCATCCTTATCATGTCATCCTGAGCCACAGCGAAGGATCTCGTAGCCCAGCGCGTGAGATCCTTCGCTGTGGCTCAGGATGACAAAGGTGAGCATTTCAGAGAGAAAGGCTCCAGGATGGCGCATCGGTCATAGTGCCCCCATCCATTCCCAGTCGATCACCAGGGACGGTGCGAGCACCCCAACCACCCATCATCCTCCATCAGGACACCCGCGAGGGGTGTCCCTACATTTCAATTTATGGTGAAGGGTTGTAGTTTCTATCGAAAATAGCGTTCACATACCGCTCAAAATGAGCGACACTTTTTGGGCAGATTTGGAGGGTTGGTGAAGGGGAATCGGCATGTGTATCCAACAGGG
>DATMNR010000172.1:0-10494 GCA_035568795.1 Ktedonobacteraceae bacterium | reverse complement strand
GAGGAACCAAAAAGGCAAGAGATAATCGAGAGAGTCAAGGGATTAGACAATTTGGAAAAGATTATGTGGTAATCAAAACAAAAATTCACCATCCACTTGAGTGGATGGTGAATTTTTGTTGCAACCTTTTCTCTTAAGCAGCTACAGCTACTTCCTGTGCCTCAACAGCGACCTTACCATCATGTAACACCAGGTGAGCAACTTTACCAGGCGCAAGTACACCATTGAGTAAAGCATCAGCTAGCGTGTCATCAACGTACGTTTGTATCGTTCTACGCAATGGGCGAGCGCCATACTCTTCATCGAATCCTTCGCGTAGCAACAGATCTCGTACCTCATCACTGATCACAAGCTCAATCTTCTGCTCACTTAGACGCGAGCGAACTTGATCAAGCAGCAAATCAACAATTTTGTAGAGTTCCGGCTTACCCAGAGAATGGAAGACCACAATCTGGTCAATACGGTTGATGAACTCTGGACGGAACATACGCTTCAGCCCTTCCATTGCTTTCGAACGGATGGCTTCGTGATGCTCATCGCCTGAATCCTCATCTTTTGTCGGCAAGAAGCCGATGCGCACTGCCCGCTTCATATCAGCGCTACCAGCATTACTGGTCATAATCACAACGGTGTTCTTAAAGTCTACCGTGCGACCCTGGCCATCAGTCAGCCGACCATCATCCATAATTTGCAACAGTGCATTGAAGACCTCTGGATGAGCTTTTTCAACTTCGTCAAGAAGGATCACACTATATGGGCGACGGCGCACTTGCTCGGTTAGCTGACCTCCCTCGTCATATCCTACATAACCAGGAGGGCTACCGAACAAACGAGAAACTGTATGTGGCTCCATATACTCCGACATGTCCAGGCGAATAAGATTTTCCACACCACCAAACAACTCGGCAGCTAATGCCTTCGCTAATTCCGTCTTACCAACGCCTGTTGGGCCAAGGAAGAGGAACGATCCAATTGGACGTTTAGGATCCTTAAGTCCGGCACGCGACCGTCTAATTGCACGAGCAACAGCGCTAATTGCCTCGTCCTGTCCTATTACGCGTTTGCGCAAGTCATCTTCAAGACTTATTAAATTCTGACGCTCGCTCTCTAACATCTGGCTGACAGGCACGCCTGTCCAGTTTTCAACACTTCGCGCGATAAGCTCCGGAGTGACGAGTAAGGTCATTGAACTACCCGCTTCTGCACGCGCTTTTTCGAGCTTGTCTTGTATCACCAATTCTTGTTGGCGCAACTTTGCGGCTCGCTCGTAATCCTCAGCATTAGCAGCAGCTTCCTTCTTTGTCTGAAGATCAGCTAACTCCTTTTCAAGGTCAGAAATGAGTACTGGGCTTACGATACCTTTTTCTGTGGCTTCTAAACGTAGTGCCGAGGCAGCCTCGTCCATTACGTCGATAGCTTTATCAGGCAGAAAACGATCATTGATGTAGCGGTCCGAGAGTTTAACGGCGGCTTCTATTGCCTCGTCAGTTATGCTTACGCTGTGGTGTAGTTCGTAGTTTGGACGGACAATACGCAGCATCTCAACCGCTTCCTCCGCTGAAGGTTCATCGACCATCACAGGCTGGAAACGGCGCTCTAACGCAGCATCCTTTTCAATATGCTTGCGATACTCATCGAGTGTAGTCGCACCAATACAACGCAATTCACCACGGGCCAATGCAGGCTTGAGCATATCAGCAGCTCCAACAGCACCTTCAGCAGCTCCGGCACCTACAACTGTGTGCAATTCGTCGATGAACACGATCACATCATCAGCATGCCGCAGTTCCTCAAGAATTGACTTAACGCGCTGTTCAAACTGTCCTCGGAACATTGCACCGGCAACCATGCCACCAATATTCAATGAAACAATGCGCTTGCCACGTAGTACAGAAGGAACATCACCTTCGTAGATGCGACGCGCCAAATTCTCAACAATTGCGGTCTTACCTACACCTGGTTCACCAATGAGTACAGGGTTATTCTTTTGACGACGACCCAATACAGTAATCAAGCGGCGAATTTCTCGTTGCCGACCCGCTGCAGGATCTAACTTACCCTCTTCAACCTCTCGAGTCAGATCACGCCCATACTGATCTAAGGTAGGTGTTTTACTATTATTTGAACGCCTATCAGCGGTGGCAGTATTTACACCACCAGCGGCAGAGGCAGCATTTCCGTTTTTTGAAACGAAACCGAATGGAGCGCCATCAGGCATACCCTCACCATCACTACCACCCATTTGGCCCATAGCTGCGCCCATCAACTCGTCAACACACGACTGGCACAGATAATGCTGTTCGCGCTGTCCATTGACGATTTGATCTATACGCACGCGGGCAGGATTCTTTTCACAACGTTCACACTTCATGAATTTGCAAGCTCCTAACTATATGAAAGTACGAAAGCGAACCTTTACTTTTTCAGCGTTTAAATGGATAGGGCTACATCTAGTGACGCTCCAACCATATTCCATACTTCTAAAGCAAATGTTCTTTCTCGTGTTTTTAGCAGTCTTAACTCGTGATTGCCAGATTATAACATCTAGATTTTAATTTGTCTAGCACTCACAAGCCAGGATTGCTAATTCACTGATAATAACACCTGTGAAACTGGAGATATTCCCCTTTCCGAAGTTATTTCTTTCAACGTGCAAATTTGTCTTTACAGCCGTGTTATAATTATGGCGCTTGCAAAGTTTGGCTGAAAGTGGTCTAAACCATTATATTTCCCTCAGCCAGCAAGTTTATCATACGTAAAGAAACAGAGAGCAGAAGTAGTTTTTATCGAGTAAGGAGGCCAATATGTACAGTACTGGCACAGGCACAGTTAATACAGGTGCTTTAACAGGAATTTTCTTAACCTCAGCCATTTTCGGTCTGATAGTTATCATCTTTGCTGTTATCATTTATTGGAGGATTTTCTCCAAAGCAGGTTATAGCGGTGCATTGAGTCTACTGATGTTTGTCCCTATCGCTAATATCATTGTATTATGTGTTCTTGCCTTTGGTAATTGGCCCATCTACAAAGAACTCAACTATCTCCGCCAGCAGGTAGCACAAGGTCAACGAAATCCCAATTCTCCACCGCAATACCAATCACCTTCTCCTGCTGCGTATCCTCAGCAATTTCCTTCCTCTCCGCAATATCCACAATATGGCCAGCCTCAACAATATAATCAGCCACAATCTGGCCAACAGCCTCAACCACCACAGAATATGTAGGGTCAAAGCTAACAAGCCATCAGGCATAGGTAATAGAATTACTTCGCCTTGAATCCGAATCCTGATCGATGAGCCCATAACCACTCTCGATCAGTTCTTTCAGTCTCAAGGCGAAGCGCGTCGCTGGAGCGCCATCGATAATATCGTGTTCAATACTGATTGTCATATTGAGATATTATCCAGTTTCCAGGCGCCAATCTATAACAATAGGCTTCTCGCCTATCCTTCCATGAGTGAAATCGAGCGTATGAGCAGCTGTAGGGATTCCCCAACCACTCCATTTGGCCAACTACTTTGCGCTCAACCTGTATAGTCATGTCCACATCTTCGAAGAGGACAAGCCATACTTTTTTTGTGGTATAGTCAAAGAAAGCATAGACATCATTTCAGGAGAAGAAGCTCATGGAGTTTGCCTACACACAAAAAGTCAACGAATTCCGTCAACAGCTCAATTCTTTTATGGATCAGTATATTTATCCCAACGAGCAGACATATCACGAACAGATTGCTGCTTCGGGAAATCCACACCATCACGCAGAAATAATAGATGAGCTGAAAATAAAGGCAAAAGAGCAAGGATTATGGAATCTTTTTTTGCCTGATGATGAGTATGGTGCAGGTTTAACGAATCTGGAATACGCTCCTCTTGCTGAGATTATGGGTAGAGTCGGTTGGTCATCAGAAGTATTTAACTGTTCTGCTCCCGACACTGGGAATATGGAAATCCTGGCACAGTTCGGAACCTCTGAACAGAAGAAAGACTGGCTTATGCCATTGCTCAACGGCGAGATTCGCTCCGCGTTTGCTATGACAGAACCAGACGTTGCAAGTTCTGATGCTACGAATATCCAACTCACAATCAAACACAATGGTGATGAATACGTACTCAATGGCCGCAAGTGGTGGATATCTGGAGCAGCACGCGAACGTTGCAAAATATTCATTGTGATGGGCAAGACCGAGCCAGATTCTCCCGACAGGTACCGGCAGCAGAGCATGATTCTGGTCCCCAAAAATACCCCTGGTGTGATTATTAAGCGTAGTCTTCCAGTTATGGGGTATATCGATAACGAAAGCCATTGCGAGATACTTTTCGATAATGTGAGAGTGCCTATAAGCAATTTATTAGGAGAAGTAGGAATGGGTTTTGCTATCGCTCAGGCACGTCTTGGGCCTGGACGTATTCACCATTGCATGCGTTCGATTGGAGCGGCTCAGCGTGCGCTTGAATTGATGTGCCAACGAGCAACGTCACGTATAGCCTTCGGTAAACCATTATCTGAACAAGGAGTCATACAGGAATGGATTGCCCAATCATATCTTGAAATAGAGCAGGCAAGGCTCCTAACATTAAAAGCAGCCTGGATGATTGATACGCTCGGTAAAAAGGCTGCACAAAATGAAATTGCCATGATTAAGATCGCTGCACCCGAAGTTTTTACTAATGTAGTAAATCGTGCCATGCAAGTCTTCGGCGGGGCAGGATTAAGCAATGATTTCCCCCTGGCAGCGATGTGGGCACATGCACGAACAATACACATTGTTGATGGCCCTGATGAAGTACACAAGCGCTCACTGGCGAAATCGGTGCTGCGTCAGTTTGGGAAATAAAATCGTGAACATCTTAAATAATGTCCGTAAAGCACATCGCGGAGGTATGCGGCTTCATATCTGCGATTATCCCCATTGCTTTTAACAGGTGGAAAACTTCGTATGAATGATCCATTTTTATTTCAGCGCGACCATGCCGCTGAACTATTTATTGTTCGACACGCTGATGCTATTCCTGAAGAAAATGAAATTATTCCAAGTGGCATATATGATGACTTACCTCTCAGCCGTACTGGACGAAAACAAGCTCAGGCACTAGCAGAACGGCTTAGTAGTTTGAGTTTCGATGCAATATACAGCAGTCCTCTGCGACGTTGTCTGGAAACAGCGGCACCATTGGCGGGAAGCTTGGGACTGACTCCAATCATCACGGAAGGCTTGAAAGAGATCAAATTGGGCAATGTTCGCCCTCTACCCGACGATGGCCAGGATCTGGCGGCTTTGACCAAAGCACTGCAAGAGCGCCAGTTAGATATTGTGCGTATTGCGGGCGAAACAGGACATTGGGACGGGATTCCAGATAGCGAGTCATCTATAGCATTTCGGTCTCGGGTTGTTGAGACATTAGATGAAATAGCAAGCAAGCACATCGGTCAACGCATTTTGGCATTTGCTCATGGAGGGGTGATAAATGCTTACGTTGCTGAAGTTTTAGGGTTGAAAAAAGACTTCTTCTTCCCTGCCGCCAATACATCCATTAGCATCGTTCGCGCTGATTCAGCAAAGCATCGTGTTCTGTATGTCTTGAATGATATTGGGCATATTATGAGACCTGCTTGATGCTCTCTTTCATAGAAGAGAGAAGAACTAACTGCTATAAACCCGTTTCACGTTGGGGTTAAAACTTAACAACTCTGCTGGCACAATCTTGTTGTCCTGGCGTCGAAGTGATCTATGGGCCTTAATGAGCGGATTTCCATTGTGTCTCTGACCTTCTCGACGAGTACGATAAGCAGCGTGAAGGATATACTCTGCGACGCTGGAAACTTTGCGTGGTACTCCATAGAAGCTGGGAAAATCATTAATATCAACCAGCATCAAACCCTCAGAAGTCTCCAATACATCCACTCCATAAAGATCAAGTCCAAATACCTGCCCTACACGACGTGCCAATTTCAGCATATCACGACTTACTGGAATTTCTTTCTCTTGTACTGTTCCATGTAAAGGTGAACTTTTGACAATTGCATGCACCTCCTGACCAGTAACATACAGCTTAATGTCAAAACCAGTATTTTCAACATAATGCATTGCGAGGTAGTAACTTTGTTCATCCAGGGTGAGTCTCGCCATTTCTTCAGGTGTATGTACGAGATGAATATCCTGTAATGATGTGCCATTACTTGGTTTTACTACCACTGGATATATATGATGAGGTACCTTGACTAGAGCGCGAGGATGACCAACAAAGTATGTTACAGGGATAGGTAAACCACACGCTTGAGCAAAAGCCACAGCTACCGCTTTATCACGAATCAAACGTATGGCACGAGAATTATTAATGGTTGGAATGCCCACAGCTTCAGCAGCTTCTAATATGGTCAAACCGGGTCCGTCTGAGACAGTTTTTAACACGTAAGCATCATACTTCGCCAGCGATAGGTCAGTCAGGCTCGTAACAGCAGCGTACGGCTGCAACACGTCTATCTCGTGTCCCCATTGTTTCAACTGATCCGCAACTACCATTGGCATAGGTTTATCGGCATATCTTTCCTCTAGTATAAAACAGAAACGCACAGGTATCCCTCCTACAAATTCTCATTCGATACAGCAAAGCTTGTTTTCAACACCAGAATAGACCTCCCAGGTTCGTTGTAGAACCGACTCTACGGCATATCTGTATTCTTAATGACAGTATACTCCTATTGATGGTTATGGAATAGGAAATACATCACAAAAATAACCTGTATTGTGTCTCTTTTCGTGATATAATAATAGTATGAAGTCACCTCTACACACTATAATTGCATTTTCGCTCTATCAGAGACAACCATGCCGCATAAGAGTAGAACGTTATTTGCTTGCGGCCGGGTAGCGTCGTCCTCAAATTTATACTCCTTGCTTCCTGTTGAAAAGACCTATAAACATACAGTAATTTGTACCATTTCATCCGTTCCGACATACTTCAAAATATGATACGCTTATACATATGAGCTATAATGCTAAATCGGATGGATGAGGTAATATTGGGAGAAACCGCACATGGATTTGATGGATAAACTTGCCAGCCTTTCACAAAGATATGAAGATTTGAACAACCTGATGGCTCAGCCAGAAGTTCTCGAAGATATCCCGTTGTTACAACGCTATGGACGAGAGCATGCTGAACTGCAAGAAGTTGTCCAAAAATATAACGAACTAGTTGAAACCGATCGTCAAATTGCTGAGGCTCGAGAATTATACGAGAGTGAAGAGGCGGAAATGCGCGATCTTGCTTTCGAAGAGATGGAGCGACTCAAAGCACACAAAGAACATTTACTCGAAGAAATAAAAATTTCCTTGCTGCCAAAAGACAATATGGATGAGAAAAACGCAATTGTCACCATTCAGGCTGGGGCCGGAGGTGACGAGGCAGCCCTTTTCGCTGGAGAGCTTTTTCGCATGTATAGCCGCTATGCTGACAACAGGCGCTGGAAGGTCGAAATTATTGATATCAACGAAACTGCTCAAAGTGGTATCAAAGACATAACCTTTGAGGTGAAAGGTAAGGGAGCTTATAGCCGCTTGAAATACGAAGGTGGGACGCATCGTGTCCAGCGCGTTCCAGTTACAGAAGCCAATGGACGCATCCATACATCAACCGCAAAAGTTATCGTATTGCCAGAAGTTGATGAAGACTTTGATATCGAAATCAAAGATACTGATATACGTGTCGATGTCTATCGCTCTACCGGACATGGTGGTCAAAGTGTGAATACTACAGACTCTGCTGTACGCATTACTCATTTGCCAACAGGTTTAGTCGTCACCTGCCAGGATGAAAAATCACAATTAAAAAATAAACTCAAGGCACTCTCAGTCCTCAAGTCTCGCTTATGGGACCTTGAAGAAGCACGCCGCCAGGAAGAACTAAGCAAATCGAGGCGATCACAGGTTCAAACTGGTGACCGAAGTGAAAAGATTCGAACGTATAATTTTCCACAAGATCGAGTAACCGATCATCGCATCGGTTTAACACGGCACAATTTACCCGGCGTGCTTAATGGTGAGCTCGACGAATTTATCGACAACTTGATCACAGTCGATCAAGCTGACAAGTTACAACACTTGTTTGAAGCAGAAGTTGCGGTATAAGAGTGCTCAAATTGGAGCAACCTACCTATACACTCTTTTCTGTTATTTGACTGTGGTCTGGAGTGACAAATTGGGATGCATACACGTGTGTCCTAACAAAAAGGGAGGTATCTACAATGACACAATTAGTGATGGGCACAAGTCAAACATATGAGACGACTCTTTCAGAACTCAATCCTACCTATCGGTTATTGCTTGGCCCTGGACCATGCAATGTCGATCCGCGCATTCTACGAATAGCTTCAGCGCCTCAGCTTGGTCACATCGATCCTGAATTTTTCGAAATTCTCGAAGAAACCGCTGAATTGCTACGCTGGGTCTTTCAAACCAAAAATGAGATGACTCTATGCATATCTGGTTCTGGCTTCTCAGGGGCAGAAGCCGTATTGTGCAATCTTCTTGAAGAAGGCGATACGCTCATTGCTGGCAGTCTTGGATTTTTCAGTGGCCAGATTGTTGAAATCTCAGATCGTTGTGGAGCCAAAGTCGTTAATCTTGAGACGCAGCTCGGTCATCCTCTTGATCCAGAAATACTTGAACAAGCTTTTAGAGATCATCCTGAAACCAAAATATTTGCCACAGCTATTGCTGAAACATCTACAGGTCTCTGGCAACCACTTGAAGAGTTGGAACGTATTACTCACGCTCATGGTGCACTTTTCGTTGTAGATGCTGTGTGTGGACTTGCCGGTATTCCTATGCATGTCGACGAAATGCACATCGATGCTTGCTATGCTGGTAGCCAGAAAAGCCTGGGAGCTTTGCCCGGGTTAGCACCAGTAACCCTCAATGATCGAGCAGTACAGGTAATCCATAATCGCAAAAAACCTGTACAGAGCTATTATCTCGACCTGCAAAAGCTGCATCGCTATTGGAACGGTGATCATGCCTACCACCATACAGCTTGCAGTAATCTTGTTTACGGTATGCGTGAAGCACTACGTCTTATCCTGGAAGAAGGGCTGGAGACTCGTTGGGCGCGCCATCAACTTCACGGTGAGGCGATTAGAGCAGGTGTCATAGGCCTGGGTCTTGCAATCCTTACTCAACCAGGTTATGAGCTTCCAGTGTTGACAGCTGTCAGCTTGCATCATGGCATCGACGAGTTATCAATTCGCAAAGCATTGCTTGATGAATACAGTATCGAAGTTGGCGGTGGATTTGGAGCACTAAAAGGCCGTTTGATCCGCATCGGTTTGATGGGCTACAATTCAAGTCGTAAAAACGTAGATACAGTACTCGCAGCTTTGGAACATGTACTGCCCCGCAGTGGTTTTCAGCCCAACGTTGGTGCCGCTCTTGAGGCCTCCGACGCCATTTACAAATCCAGAAGTTAAAAAGCTAGTTTTTTAGTAATTGTTAAGAGATTAGAAAATGTGGGCTTGTAATGATCGATGAGGTTGATGCAACAATCAGTAGTTCAAGGCTCAAGTTTCATGCTTAAGCAACCTCAAGCAATTCGCACAGTATTTTTTGACGCGGGTTTTACTCTGCTGCACCCGAATCCTTCATCACCAGAGATTTGCCGAAAAATCTGCCAGCAACTCGGCCTGCATATTCACATCGATGAATTTAATCAGCGCATGGCAGAAGCCGACGAATATTACTTCCGCCAAACACGCCTCAAGCGTCATACCTGGGCCAGTGAGCAAACAATTAATGAATTTTGGATTGAGTATTATATGGATTTGCTACGCCCTCTCATTGAGGAACACAATGAGCCTCTTCTTTATGAGCTCGCACGACGGATAACTAGAGAGTTTGACAAACATACAAGTTGGCAAGTTTACCCCGACGTTTTTCCTGTGCTGAAAACGTTGAAAGCTCATAATTATTTACTCGGTGTAATCTCTGATTGGGGCATCGCCCTTGGCCCAATTTTACGACGCCTGCATCTCACAAGTTATTTTGATTGCTTGTTGGTTTCAGCAGTAACCCGGCACGCGAAGCCCTCGCCAGCACTCTATGATCTCGCTTTGCAGCGAGCAAATAGCATCCCCGATTATACGATCCATATCGGGGATTCATATATTCATGACGTATTGGGTGCGCGTGCAGTCGGAATAACCCCCGTTTTACTCGACAGGCATCAACGTTTAGATGAGAGCAATGTCGATTGTTTGCTGGTGCATTCACTTTATGGTTTGCTTGAGCTGTTAGAAGTTCCCGAAATAGAAGCATAAATACGGATATTGGTTGATTGATAACATCTCCCTATAGTTTGCTTTCCGCAGCAGGATTAAAACGATATAATCGTGCAGGACGATGTGTACCCTCCATTTTTTTTGCGCCTGTATCTTCCAGAATGCCGGTCGACAAAATCTTTTTGCGAAAGTTCCGTTTGTCTAATTTTCTATGCAAAATA
>DATMNR010000171.1:0-11217 GCA_035568795.1 Ktedonobacteraceae bacterium | reverse complement strand
TCAGCTAGCACAGGTAAACCCAGCGCTTTCAGGTGATCGGCAGGTCCAATACCGGAGAGCATCAGCAGTTGGGGAGAATTGATAGCTCCACCAGAAAGAATCACTTCTTTGTTGGCATTTGCCTGTTGTTTCTCACCATTTTGCATATACGTGACACCGACAGCTCGTGTCCCCTCGAAGGTTACTCCAGTTACGAGAGAATGAGTTTGTAAGGTGAAATTAGGTCGATTCAGGATGGGATGTACATACCCAACCGCGGCACTATGGCGTAATCCTTGTGTTTGCGTCACCTGGTAAAAGCCCACACCATCCTGTTCAGCTTCATTGAAGTCGTTCTTAAGAGGCATGCCTACCTCTACCCCTGCTTCAACGAAAGCATGGGAGAGAGGATTGAGTGTGCGCAGCTCTGTAACATTGAGAGGTCCGCCAGTACCGTGATATTCCGATGCTCCACGCTCCTCATTTTCAGCCTTTTTGAAGTAAGGTAGAACATCCGAGTAACTCCATCCCTCGTTCCCCAATTCACTCCAATGATCATAATCCCGACGATTACCGCGCATATAGATCATCGCGTTGATAGAGCTGGATCCCCCCAGTACCTTGCCTCGAGGCCAATACAGTCTACGGTTGTTAAGATGTGACTGTTCCTCCGTTTCATAGGCCCAATCGATCGGAGATTTAAATAAACTGGAGAATGCAACGGGAATGTGGATTTCTTGCGCGTCATCCGGTCCTCCCGCTTCAAGCAGAAGAACAGTAGTTGTGGGGTCTTCGGTTAAACGATTGGCCAGCGCACAGCCCGCGGAGCCAGCACCGACAATGATGTAGTCGTACATGGGTTCCTCCTTTGGATAGAGCTATAGGTCATACTACGCTATTTGCTAAGTATATCCAGCGGATTCGAGAAAAGTCAACGTTTCAGATCACCTGATACACCACATAACCTTCGAAGGTATACTCTCGGTACTGTGCACTCGATGATTGCATCTGATGCTTCAGTACATCAGCCTGTTTCGATCCAAGTGGAAATACATACGTAGGATGAGGTGTTGCTCTCACAATAAAACGGTAGGGCATATAGCGATCAAATCCGGGGTTCAGCTGGTCATCAAGAACGCTGCAGATGATCTGCTCTCTACTGCGGAAAGTCAGGCGATTGCATGTCCAATACTCGGAATAAATCCGTGTTGCACCGATTTTAAGGAGATCTTGAACGAGAACACCCTCGTTTTGGTAAGCATCCTGGGCTGCTGGTATATCTGCAAAAGTTCTTACTGTGCCACTCATAAATGTGAAAAAGATCAACAGCAGCAGCCCTCCCTTCAGCACAATCGATGTGTTCAACTTCTTGCTTGATTGAATATACTCTGGTCTCAAGCCATTCCATAAGGGCCATAATATGGCGGGGGCAGCGATTAATGCATAGAGCAGGTAGCGATACGAAGTTACAGGTGGCACAGCAGACTTCGGGCTTGTTACGTATGAGACAAGTGTTAATATGACACTCACTAAGAGCATTAGCCTGCAGCATTGATAGATAAGAACCTGTCTCCTCTCAAAAGCCTCATGTTGTGAAAAGAAATGGTGCCTGGATTGCCAGACAGCACGAACCGTACAGCTTGTTGCAACGATCAATAAGATGAGGTAACCTATGCCCCATACTCCGTGAAATGCGATACACGGAAAAGTTGAAGCGTTTGGTGAACCATAAAGTGGAAAAGCGGTAAGGGGGCAGTCTGGATTTGCTCCAGAAACGCCTGGGAGACTGATCATCATGGTACCAACAATATGATGCAACCATGTCAAGTGTTGAGTAACTAATTCTTTCGCACCGTCCTGCTGAATCGATAGAAGAGTAAACAAAGAGTTTTGATCCAATGGGGCAGTGAGATTGTATAGGATGAGTGGGAATGCTCCCACGATCACACCAAAGAGAAGAATGATACCTGCCCAGGACAATAATTCTCGATAGCAGAAAAGCAACAGGAGTAATGTGGCTATTGCGACAATTGGCAGGATTACGAAATCGACCCAAAGTGCAAGTCCCACTATTAACCCCAAGAAGCCATAGATCATGATGCGTTTTTGTTTCGACTGAGGTACTTCATCTCGAATGGAGGGGTATGAAGTGAGTGCGAGCCAGGAGGCAAGAAGAGGAATGAAAGCTGAGAACAATTCGGTTTCTGGATATTCTCCAACAGCCTTGATCTGGAGGTAAATGATAGCATATGACCCCAGGCTCAATAGAATCACAATTGCGAATGCAAATTTTTCTGTATAGAGCAGGCGAGTCAGATAGTACATACAAATCAGAAATGCAGCAAACAGCGGCAGAAGGCCGATCCGTAGTGTAAAAAGCGATACGCCGAAGACCCGAAACAGAGGGGCGGCTATGTACCCTTCTAAAGGTGCCATATAGGGCAAGCCATAGAAAAATGTAGGGTGGTCTCCCTGGAAAGCGACATGGAGAGCTAACAGACCCATATTTCCTTCATCACTGTTGGTCGCAGGCCAATTGAAGTAGATGAGGAGAAAACGCGCCAATGTGGCTGCTGCCACAATTGCGAGCATCCACCGTTCATTTTTACTAATATATATGCGCTTCAAAAATTTAGGTATTTTCATCACACGCGAATATTGTGATCATGAGCCTATTTTGATAATTGTACGTCCTGTTATACCACCCTTCAGGATAGTATCCAGGGCGTGAGGTAATTCTTCAAATGGGATTTCGTGGCCGATTTTGTCAAGTAGAAGCCCAGGTTTGTAATTACTCGCAAGGCGCTGCCAGAGTTGGTCGCGCAACTCCATCGGACAATTTACAGATTCAATGCCAAGCAAATTTATGGCGCGTAGGATGAAAGGGAAGACGGTTGTGTTCAAGTTTGGTCCACCAGTATTCCCATATACAGCAATAGAGCCACCATATCTGGTTGTTCGAATGAGGTAAGCCAATGTAGAACCGCCAACCGAGTCCAGGCTACCTGCCCAGCGTTCTTTGTCTAATGGGCGATTGCTCTCGGCGGATGTCTCCTCGCGACTCAAGATCTCGCTAGCTCCCAGTTTCTTAAGGTAGTCATGCTCAGAAGATTTACCTGTACTGGCAGCAACGGTATAGCCTAGAGAAAAGAGAATATTGATGCCGATGCTTCCTACCCCTCCTGATGCGCCGGTAACGAGTACTGGACCATTTTGAGGCTGAAGACCGTTTTTCTCCAACTGATGAATTGCTAAAGCGGCCGTGAAACCGGCTGTACCAAGCGCCATCGTCTCTTTGAGAGTCAGACCTGCAGGCAAATGAACGATCCAATCAGCTTTCACGCGGGCGTATTCACTATACCCTCCGAAATGGGAGACACCGAGTGCATAACTTGTAGCGATGACTTCATCACCAGCTTTAAAGCGAGCGTCGTTGGATTCAGCGACAATACCTGCCAGATCGATGCCTGGCACAAAAGGATAGCTGCGCACGATTTTGCCATCCGGGATAGAGGCAAGGCCGTCTTTATAGTTGACACTCGAATAAGATACCTTGATCAGTACATCACCCTGTGGCAAGTCATCCAGGGTAAGTTGTTTGAAACCTGAGGTAAAATCCTTCTCAGTTTTATTGACAACAAATGCTTGAAATACAGTTGGCATAAATTCTCGCTCTCTGTCATTGAGGCTTAGTAGGACGGGGTAAGCCCCGCCCCTACACTACATGTTGGCATCGTAGAGGGCGGGGGCAAACCCCGCCCCTACACTACACGTTGGCATCGTACCTCGTTCAATGTTATTCCAGTTCTGGAACTTCTTTGGGATGGATGATAGGGTACATGTTAATGGCCCAACCTATGCCAAAGGCCTGTGGCAGAAATATCTTTGACGTGTCTTTATTCCAATAGGCAGCACGAATGCGGTCACCTGTTGGTAGACGAAAGTCATATGGTATGCCAGCAATCGTACCATACCAGGTTCGCTCTTCTGGTGGTCGTTGGAGTTGCCGCGTGATGGCTACTGCCACGTAGATCAGGGTCAATATGCCGAAAATGAAGTTGGTGGGGTTGCCTGTCTTTTTACGTTTCATCTGTTGCTCTCCTTCGTATTTCAAGAATTACTATTCAGTTCTTTTTTTGCACCGCCTCTCGCGGTGAGTGAGAGATGGGTGGGGACACCCCACACCCCGCTAAGGGGCCTTGCTGGCCCCTTAGAACCCCTGCAGATCCCTTAGAACCCTTGGAGGCAATTTGGAATCACTACTGAATAGATACTAACAAAATATCAAATGGTAGTCGTCACTTTCCCTTATAGACAGGTGAACGTTTCTCAAGGAAAGCGTTAAAGCCCTCTATCAGGTCCTCACTGCGGGAACACTGCATCATGCCGTCGACCTCTAGTTGCATCATTGCCTCCAGATCCAGGTCATATGTCTTTTGCATTGTCTGTTTGACGAGTCGCACTGAGAGGGGGGCATTCGCAGCGATAGTTTGCGCCATATCTATAGCATACTCCATGAGCTGCTTCTGGGCAACTACGCGAGTCACAAGTCCCGCGTTTAGCCCGTCCTGGGCTGTGACTATTTCACCTGTCACTAGCATTTGCATCGCGCGGCCCAGTCCTACCAGGCGAGGCAGGACATACGTGACACCGTTGGTTTCGAACAGGGCGCGTTTCACTTCAGTAAATGCAAATGTAGCATTGTCCGCTGCGAGTCGTATGTCGCTCGCTAGCGCAGTCTCGACACCAATACCTACAGCGATACCATTCACGGCTGCAATAATAATCTTTGAAAGGTGAACCATGCGCCGTGTCACATCCTGAATTGCCTGTAGTTCATCATATTCCTGCTTTAATGTTCGAACGTCGCTTGACGAGTTAGCCATTTCCTTCAAATCTATGCCAGCAGAGAAAGCACGACCGTTGCCTGTAATGATGAGTACACGTATCGTGTCATCAGCTTGCACGTCATCGAGAATGCTCTTGAATTCGTGTAGGGTTGCTTGTTGAAAGGCATTGAGTACAGCGGGTCGGTTGAAGGTCGCGATGGCAATACCATCTTTTTTCTCATAGAGGATATCGTTCAACTCCATTGTTTTGCCTCCATATGTTTGTTACAGATTCAATTGTGCAGGACGAGCAGCTAATACTGCGGTGAGGGAATCATCGATGATTCCTAAAGCGATATCGATCTCATCCTCGGTAATCGACAAAGGGGGTGCCATACGGAAGCAGTTTAACATGCCGCCGGTTGAGCGTACGATGTTCATGGATAAGCCGCGCCGGAGGCATTCCTCACCAACTGCTACACCAAGAGCGTCAGCGGCTTTTTTTGTGACTCGATCTTCAACAAGTTCAATCCCGACGAGCAGCCCTTTACCTCGTACATCACCAATCTGTTCGTAGCGGTTCTGAAGTTCACGCAATCCCGCCATAAGATACTCCCCGCGCTGCTGAGCCTTCTCAACAAGATCTTCTTCTTCAATGACATTGATGACGGCAAGTCCAACCGCTGCCGGTAGTGGATCAGAGACGTGCGAGGTGACATGCATGAAACCTTTGTCGTAGCAATTCGACTCAATTGCTGAAGAGGTGAATGTAGCCGCAATAGGGATACCTCCACCTAGGGTTTTGGAAACAGAAAGTATATCAGGTACAACGTCGTATAACTCGAAACCAAACATTGTGCCGAGCCGACCAAAGCCTGTCTGTGCTTCGTCTAGAATGAGAAGCATTCCACGCTCATCGCAGAGTGTGCGCAGGCGCTTGAAGTAGCCAGGTGGCGGCACGATGATCCCACCTGCAGAGAGTATTGGCTCTGCAATAACAGCACAGAGGGAGCCGATCGACTGCTGGTCAATTATATCGAATCCAGCCTCCATACATGAACAATCGCAGTTTCCATTACAGTGACGAATCGGGCAGCGGTAAGCATATGGAGCGGGGAGGGTGAGAGAGCCAGGTATGCTGGGGCCATATCCTGCATGGCCTGCCGCAAGATTGAGAGAAGCAACTCCAGCCTGCAAGCCGTGCCAACTTCGGGTTAACCCAACGATTTCAAAGCGTCCAGTGTACATTTTAGCCAGACGTAAGGCTATTTCGTTAGCCTCACCACCTGTGTTAACCAGAATAACCTTGTTGAGTGAAGTAGGGAGCAGTCTAACAAGCTTTTCTGCGAGAGCAAGGACCGGTTCAGAAAGCATCCAGGAATTCAGATGCATGACTTCTTCAAGCGATTGCTGTATTGCCGCAACTATCTGTGGATGGTTGTGGCCAATAGTTGAGCAGATTTGACCTGAAGTGAAGTCCAGGATGCGTCGTCCGTCAGTGGTTTCGAGCCAGGCACCGCTTGCTCGTGCAACAATGAATGAGGCGAAATTATGCGAGTAACGGATGAGAAATCGCTCACGCTCGTCGTACATTTGCTGATCCTTTCAACCTGTCATTCAGGCATTTGCTTCAGAAATAAACGCGACCCGGTACGGATAGAGCCTGGCGTTCATAACGCCCTGGCTAACAGCGGGATCATTGTCAACTATCGTACGTGCCTCCTCTTCAGAAGGCACATTAATGATTGCAACACCAATGGTATCCATGTCATTATTCAATGTGCGTCCGGCCAAATCAAAATGCCCTGCTCTGTTAATTGCTGAAGATAGACAAAATGTTTGGCCATAGTTTCACGTTCGTGAAAAGTTGGTTCTTCAGTTAGCATACCGAGGCGCTTTGGCTGAATTATATAGAGGTACTGATTCGTGTCACTCATTGAATGCTTCCTTATCCATTGTGGCGCAGCCGGGTTGATGTAACTATATTATGAGGATAGCATGCTAAGGGGATACAGGTCAAAGAAGAGATTGATTTGTGCAAAAGTATTGGTATTATAGTGATGAAGCTTATAAGTATGTTGGGAAGGTATCTTCGAGTAGAACAGACTAAATGACGAGGAAAGGGTAAGGCACATTTATGGATGAACATATAGACTACGAGAATATCTTTACTCCACAGGGCATGCTGGGTCATGTCTCGAAACATCCCAATTTGGATTTCCTCATGAATATATTCAACATTCCCCGGGTGTATGGCGTTTCGGGGTTTGGCACGTGGAATGTAGGGCAGCATACTATGGCGGTGGCTTTCCTGGTGTTATATTGGTCAGAATTTAATTCCTATTCACAGGAGAAACGGGACAGGTTAGTAACGCTAGCTCTGGTGCATGATGTACATGAGGCGGTCATCGGAGACATCCTACCTTTTTTCAAAACTGCCGCTGTTAAAGAAGCCATTGACGCCATTCAAAACGATATCTTGAGCGCTTTTTCAATCGAAGAGGATCAGACGCTGCATGATGAGCTAAAACTGTTGGATATGATGGGGTTCCTGTATGAAATTAGCCAGTCCTCTCCGAGGGGTATTGACCCCTCGAAGCAGGAGTTGATTAAGCAGATGCATGCCCGGCAGGAAGAAGAAATTTTGAGATATGCTGAGAAGTCGAACATTGACAGGCACCAGGTGGAGGAATTTCTGAAATCTATGAAGCTCTAATTACATCGTTACACTAAGTTCTAGAATACAACACTACCACGAACGTGGCAGTGCGGAAAGGATTGTATTATGGTCATTCGAGTTTGCGTTGCTGGTGCAACAGGCTGGACTGGTAGTGCTGTAACGCGCAAGATTCTGGAGTCAGAAGAATTTGAGCTTGTAGGCGCTATAGCACGGCAGCAAGCAGGGATCGATGTTGGGGAGGCCTTAGGTCGTGATAGAGTTGGGCTGAACATCGTTGCGACGCTAGAAGAGGCTTTAGCAATACCAACTGATGTGTTGATAGATTATACCGGTCCCGATGCGGTGAAGGCTCATATACTGAAAGCTCTAGAAAGAGGCGTGCACGTTGTTGTAGGAACATCGGGTCTGACGGCAATTGATTTTGAGGAAATTGAGCAAAGAGCCAGGGAACTGAATCTGGGTGTCATCGCCGCAGGCAATTTCTCCATTACGGCAGCTCTAGCAAAGCACTTCGCTTTGATTGCTGCCAAATTTCTGCCGTCCTGGGAAATTATTGACTATGCGAGTGCCAATAAAATTGATGTCCCTAGCGGGACGACGCGTGAGTTGGCCGAAGCATTGGCAGGGGTTTCCACGAACCAACTGACTGTACCGATTGAACAAACATATGGTCCAAAAGAGGCACGGGGAACCACAATCGAAGGCACGCAAGTTCATTCAATACGTTTGCCTGGCTATGTTATTGCATTTGAGACAATCTTTGGGTTGCCCGATGAACGCCTGAGTATTCGCCATGATGCTGGATCAAGCGCCGAACCATATGTTGGTGGCACACTCCTGGCCGCGAGCAAAGTGATGGGTGTGCGCGGTTTAGTGCGTGGATTAGACCAGCTCCTATTTTAGAATAACAGTGAATTCGAAAAATTTAAATAGTTTGGAATATACATCGACTGGAGATTGGTCATACTATGCTTGACGTGTTCTTCCAAGATATGTCTAACTGTGCAACAGGTGTAGATTTAAAAGCTGAAATCAGCATCATTATTTTTGATTGGAAATGACAATGACATTCAATCCTAAACATCGTAGCAGTACTATCACAGATGGGCGTGAGCGGGCAGGTGCTAGAGCCATGCTCAAAGGTATTGGATTTACAGATGAAGATCTGAGGCGTCCAATTATCGGAGTAGCCAATACATGGACTGAGACAATGCCTTGTAACTTCCACCTGCGCCGCCTGGCGGTCAAAGTGAAAGAGGGCATTCGGGCGGCTGGCGGAACGCCAATGGAGTTCAACACTATTGCTATTAGCGATGGAGTGACGATGGGCACGGAGGGGATGAAAGCATCTCTTGTAAGTCGCGAAGTCATTGCTGATTCAATAGAGTTGATGGGTCGAGGTCACATGTTTGATGCCGTGATTGCCCTTGTAGGATGCGACAAAACCATGCCTGGAGCTGCTATGGCGCTGATCAGGTTGAATGTGCCTGCGCTTATTTTGTATGGTGGTTCTATCGCGCCTGGACATTTCAGAGGGAAGGATGTTACGGTTGGCGACGTCTATGAAGCGATCGGCGCGAATGCAGCGGGCAAGATGAGCGATGCAGACTTGCTTGAATTAGAGAACGTAGCCTGTCCCGGGGCCGGTGCATGTGGAGGTCAGTTTACGGCAAATACCATGGCCATGGTTCTGGAGTTTATAGGCCTATCGCCTATTGGTACGGCGAGTATCCCAGCTACTGATGCGCGTAAAGATCAAGTAGCTCAACAATGTGGTCAACTCGTGATGGACATCCTGCGACGGGGAGTTACGCCTCGAGATATCTTGACTCGCCAGGCTTTCGAGAATGCCATCGCAGGTGTAGCTGCATCAGGGGGGTCGACCAATGCAGTCTTGCACCTGCTGGCAATGGCCCGTGAAGCCGGGATTCCTCTAACCATCGACGATTTCGATATCATTAGTAAGCGTACGCCACTGCTAGCAGATCTAAAGCCAGGTGGGAGATATATGGCTGTCGACCTGGATCGTGCAGGGGGAGTTCCACTTTTGATCCAAAGGCTTGTCTCCGCCAATCTGGTCGATGGTGAGCAAATGACACCCAGTGGACGCACTATCGGTGTAGAAGCTAAGAATGCGATTGAGACACCAGGGCAGGATGTTGTGCGTCCGCTCTCTAACTCGATCAAACCAAATGGAGGGCTGGTTATCCTCAAGGGAAATATCGCACCTGAGGGTTGTGTGGTCAAAATCGCTGGTCACGAGCGACTTTATCACCGCGGACCGGCCAGGGTTTTCGACCGCGAGGAAGATGCAATGAGCGCGATGACGCATGGCAGGATACAGGAAGGTGATGTAGTGGTCATTCGCTACGAGGGACCACGCGGAGGGCCAGGAATGCGTGAGATGCTTGGGGTTACAGGTGCCATCGTTGGCGCGGGATTAGGGGAGACTGTCGCATTGCTCACTGATGGGCGATTCAGCGGGGCAACGCAGGGTTTGATGGTTGGCCATGTTTCCCCAGAAGCAGCGCTTGGCGGCCCGATTGCTGCTTTACAAGAAGGAGATATCATCACCTTCGATATCAATGCACGCCGTTTAGACGTGGAGCTTTCGGATACGGAGATCGCTGACCGTATGTCGAATTGGGTGGAACCTGTTCCACTTTATACGAGTGGGGTCTTTGCGAAATATGCTGCTCTGGTTTCATCAGCCTCAGAGGGAGCTATAACGCAACCTCCTGGAATGATAAAAAAAGTTCAATAGGTCCTGTCCTAAATCCAGCAGACAATAGTTTCTCCTGTGAGCGCATCTGATTGCGGCCCGGCAAGAAATAGCACAATTTGGGCTATTTCTTCAGGTTTCGTCACTTGTTGTAGTCGGGATAACCCTTGCTGGCTGTCAACCGTTCTAGTCGCCAGAAAACGGCCTGTATATGTTGGCGAAGGGGCGATGCAATTTACGTTTACTCCAAATGGTCGCAGTTCTTCTGCCAGGCAGCGCGTATAGTGTGTGATAGCAGTTTTCGCAGCAGCATAAATAATCCCGCTTTGGGTAGGAATGTGTCCAGCTATTGATCCCACGTTAATAATCTTGCCTGATAGTCGCTCGCGCATGTGCAAACCTCCATATTTGCAGGTATACATAGTAGTGAGCAAGTTGCGATCGACAACAGCGCGTATGTCGTCTGGATCAATATCAAGCGCGTCGTTTGGATCTGGTCGGGGAGTATGTGCGCCGATATCTCCTCCGGCATTATTGACGAGAATATCGATGTGGCCGAATTCATCCAGCGCATGCCTCAGGAGTTTTTCTGCCTGAACAGGATCAGTCAAATCCGCGGAAAAATAGGAACTTCTACGGCCAAAAGCACGAATCTCCTCTGCCACTGCTGGTCCTGAAGCAGCTTCCCCGAACTCTGCGGCTGCGCTTTCGTTTACATCGTGAATGATCACATCAGCGCCAGCCCTGGCGAAATGCAGAGCATAATGGCGACCGAGGCCTCGACTGGATCCTGTTATCAGGGCTGTTTTTCCTGCCAAATCAAGAGTTAACATAGAAGTGAAGCTCTCCTTTTATCTGGTCAGATGGGATAGTAATCAATGCTGGTTAGCTTGTGAGACTAGTGGTAGGATATAAGCCAGGCTAGCATCTAGTTGCTGATCTTCATAGGCAATAATCGCCTCTATCGGCTCGTTCAGTTCGAAGGGTGTGCGCCAATCTCCTGATGG
>DATMNR010000170.1:0-4620 GCA_035568795.1 Ktedonobacteraceae bacterium | reverse complement strand
ATCTCACCAGAAGCGCCAACGGCCTTCCTCGGACGAGGTGAGGACGCTCGCATCACCGGCTCCACGAACGGTGCTGACCAGGAGCAGGTCATGGCAGAGGCTACCTGTCTTGATGTCGGTCCCTATCTCCAACACAAGCTCGAGGCGATTGCGGCTCATAGGTCCCAGTTCCCGATTGACCCCCACCTGTTGCCGTACACGATCCTGCACGAGCTGATGGGACACGAGTACTTTGTGCGTGTCTCGCCCGGTGTCGCGGTCGAGCCTGAGTTCCCAGCATTCGTGGCCATGGAATGTTGAGAACCGGCTGCTCGGATGGAGGAGCAGAAGTACTGCGAGTAGAGGAGAGGGCCCTCTCTGCCAGGGCTCATACCTAGTTTTTTGTGACCTGACTTGCCATCACGACGCCATCCTGATGGGGAGCACGGTTCACGCCTGGAAAGATATCCGCCAAGGTGAAGAGATCACGCACGACTCCGTTCTCGCTCGGCTGCGGATTGGTGGGGTGCAAGAGAAGCCGAGAACTATCCACAGCTTACAGAGCATCATTTACCAGGACGACAAGATCGACGGTAGCCTATGATGCATCAACCGATTATATGGCTGACAAACACGCATGTGTTTCCCAATGGACATCTCTAGGGGCACAAAACGGCTTTATAGGGCATCTTGTCCAGTCCTAATTTATCGGCATAAGATGTAGAAAAGACACATACCGCCGTATGTGTCTTTTCCGTAACTCAGCTCTAATTTATGTCGAGTGGCTCTACAGGCCGCTTTGCCTAAGCCGTATTTAACACTCGCTGTGCCCGCAATTGTAACACTTCCTGCAGCCTTCCTCGTAAACCATCGTGTTACAGCCGCATTGAGGACAGAGATTGCCAGTGATGCTTAGATGGCTCAGACTTAAGGGATTCGTCGTTGAGGGAAGGGCATTTGTAGGATTGTCGGAGCCATTCGCATCATCCTTCCCATTTGCACTAAGGGACGGGTTTGCAGTTTGCTCCTCTATGTCTTGTTCCTCTAACGATTCCAGGTGCATCTCGAGCGCACGTGCTACAGCGTCGGGTAATGAGCGTACCTGCTGCATACCGAAGCCAACCGAACGGCTGCCACCGATACTGCGTAGCTGGTCTGCTATCTCTTTGATGCGATCTGTCTGAGAGAGTGGACTGAGGATGCGCAAATTCAGTGAAATCAAACGGCCAAGAGCTTCTGCCAGCGCAGCGATATCGCTGCCGGCCTTACCAACGTTAACGAACACTTCCAATGGGCCTTGCTCGTCGCTATTGATTGTGACGTTGATCTTGCCTTCTGGAGCAGCAATTTGACGTGTATATCCCTGTACTACTGGGGGTCGTGGCTTGATGCCTTGCTGAATGGAGGTGACCATCGTCATTGCTGTGCCTTGCTGTGCAGGTTGCTCTGGTTTTTTCTCATCGATATGTGACAGGACTCCGACACGCGAGCCATCGCGCATGTACGTGATACCTTTACAACCAAGTTCGTAAGCCAGGCGATAGAGTGTCTGCACATCTTCGACTGTGTGGCTGTTTGGCGCATTCACCGTTTTGCTGATACTGGAATCGGTATAATATTGAATGGTTGCCTGCACGCGTACATGCTCTTCTGGCGTCAGATCGTTCGCTGCCACAAAGTATTTGGGCGTGGATTCATCAGGATGCTCATCGCGCCATGCCTGGAGGAGTGGATGATACAGGATGTGCTCGCCTGTACGATCACGCCGAACCATTGCGAAATCGTATACAGGTTCAATACCAGAACTGACACCCGATAACAGGCTGGTTGTGCCTGTTGGGGCTTGCGTCAGCAAGACGGCATTGCGAATGCCTTTCTTGCTAATCTTCTCCTGGACTGCTTTGGGCAAGCGCTTGATGAATTGCCCCTGCATGTATTTGTTGCGGTCGAATTTTGGGAATGAGCCTTTCTCGGCAGCAATATCCGCGGAGACATCATAGGCAGCATCGCGAATGGTAGCATAGATACGCTCGATCACAGGTATCGATTCCTGGCTACCATAGGGTATTTGCATTTTGATGAGCGCATCTGCCAGACCCATTGTACCCAGTCCGGTGCGGCGCGTACTGAGCTGAGCCTCACGGTTCTCTTCAATGAAGTACTCGTTGGCATCGACCACGTTGTCCAGGAAACGCATGGCTACCTTGCTCTTGTCGGCGAGTCGTTCCCAGTCCATCTTGCCGTCTTCTACAAAAGCTGAAAGGTTGAGCGCTCCAAGGTTGCAGACGCCCCATGGCGGAAGGCCTTGCTCACCGCAATTTGAGATGACAAGACCATTGGCTACAAATTGATGTGCCTCTGGCTCTGTGAGATCGTATACCAACTCTTCGCCATCTGGAATGAGACTCTCAAAGGTTGCCAGAAAATCTTCACGATATGGTCCACGCGAGTATACTATAAGGGCTTCTTCAAGTTTGTTCTGCTTTTCAATTGTAAGGAACCCAATTTGTTTAGCAAAAGCACGCAGGTTATTGCGAGAAATGATGAGATCATGGTATGCCTGGCAATCGTATGAAGCGTTACCACCCTTGCCGTCGGGTAATTCTCGTACCTGTGGCTCTCGACGGTTTTTGTAGATACAAGATGCAATGCCGAAATTTAGTAACAAGCGTTGGACATCTTGAAGCAATTGTTCACTGATCGATGTAAGGCGTACTGAAATGCCTTTTCCCACGGTTCCTTGCACAGAACCATCGGCAGTGAATAAAGCTGAGAGGAAGCCTTTCTGCATATCGTGAGAACCGCTTAACACCGATGGAGGTGCCTGCAGTTTATTTTCGAGCAACTCTGGGTCTATAAGGCGCATCAATCGTGTTGATTCGATGCGCGATTCATTTCGACTCTCGATTTTCTGGACACCGACGATATACTGTCGCTGTCCCTCTGTCGCTGCGACTAAACGGTTAGCTGCATCTGCGAAATGAGGCGCGATTTCTTGCTCTGTACCAAAAAATAAGAGAGCTACTGCCCCTTCACGGCGAGTATTGAGATAACCATCTCCAACGAGCCATCCTAATACCCTACCTAGATCTTCATTGCCTGATGTACCAAATCTGCCTTCTCCATGGAGAAGGTGAATTTGATCACCAGGGATAAGTTCGCCAGAGGGCTTCCACCCCTTTGTGGTGAGAACTTTGTGATCTTTGGTAAGGCGTAGGGTGTATCCTTCCTTTGTCTGAAGTCGTAAGACAGGTTTGATGCCAGATGTGAAAACATGACTCGCTTGTCGCACGAATACATCTCTTTCAGGAGATGTTAAGGTAAACTGCTCGCCACCATTCTCGCGTCCGGCTAAAGCTAACTCTTTGATGGTGATCTCAGGTGATACTACCTTGATAGGTTTTCTAGTTTCAGCTAGTTCTTTGGCAGGAATTAAGCCGGCGTCGGTGTAGATAAGCGTATCGCCGCTTACGCATGGATTCACGCATCGAATATCCTCGTAGTACCAGGTGTTCGATAGTTTGTTGTAGCGATCCATGAACACCATACCGGGCTCCGCGGATTCCCAGGCTGAGGTGCAGATAAGATCCCACAGGGAGCGAGCGCGTATGGTCTTTTTGACCTCGCCCTGCCAGATGAGATCCCAGTCGGCATCATCCTTGACGGCTTGCATGAATTTATCGGAGATGCAGACGGAGAGGTTAGCATGTTCGATCTTGCCTGCGGTGCGCTTGACCGTAATGAACTCCTCGATGTCGGGATGATCATCGTCAAGCATAATCATTAATGCGCCACGACGACTTCCACCCTGCTGTATTACGTCTCCGGTAGCTACTGAATACAGTTGTGCCCAGGAACATGGTCCCGATGCTGTACCATTGACAGTTTTGATATAAGAACCTCGTGGCCGCAAGGTAGAGAGATTAATGCCAACCCCGCCACCGCGTGCCATAATTTCTGTCATGGTCTTCAAGTTATCAAGGATTCCCTGGCGGCTATCTTCAGGACTTGGTATAACGTAACAGTTATAGAATGTTACCTGGTGTCCTGATCCAGCTCCTGCGAGGATACGACCTCCTGGCACAAATTGGAAGTTGGTAAGGGCCTCATAGAAGCGCTTTTCCCAGTACGCTTGCAACTCTTCAGTTTTCTCTACGGAGGCGATGCCTCTGGCTACTCTCGCCCAGAGTTGTTCAGGATAGAACTCCAGGGGTTGGCCGCTTGGGTCTTTGAGGGAATATCTGTCCATGAAGACTTTCTGACGAATGCCTTCTAGCTGGGTCATTGTTTGAGGGTCAGCGGGCTGCTGGGTCGTTGTGTCTGGTATCTGCTGTTCCAACATTGACGATGTGTTCCTTCCTTGCTTTGGCCTTATAATAAGCACAACATGATGTACTTGTTTTGAAATACGTTTGATTGTTTTGGCCACCGCAACATAGTATACTTGTAAAAAACGTGATTTTCAAGGGTTTTGGCACAACATATTGATATTGTTATGATTTTGGACACAATATATTGATTGTTATTTTTATGGGGTGTGATAGGGATTCGCTCTCCAGGCAAATTTTCTTAAGTGGGTATCACTCGCTTTTCCTTGCTTTTTGATTTGCCTCCTGCGGGACTTGAAATGCGTCCTGTCAA
>DATMNR010000169.1:0-3351 GCA_035568795.1 Ktedonobacteraceae bacterium | reverse complement strand
TTCAAGGTATTGATTGGTACGGCGCACGAAATTCCATATGCTTTGCAAAGCATTGCCAATTTCCCACGCTTCCAAATCTTGTTCCGCATGCGCGCGTGATTCGATCGCTACCTTTTGTAAGTCCTCCTCACGTTCTCCAATCGTTCCTGGTTCTGGAATAATCCCCACTCGGTAGCGATGTACCATTGCGACAATCCTGTTTAACAGATTGCCGAGATCTTTATACAACTCATCGTTGTAGCGCCGAATCAATCCTTCACACGTAAAATCTCTATTCGATGCAAAAGACAGGTTACGTAGCAAGTAGAAACGGATTGCATCGACTCCAAACTCGTCAACAAGTTGTACCGGATGAACGATGTTGCCCGTGCTTTTTGAGATCTTGTCTCCCTCCAAGGTCATAAAACCATGCACTGCTACTTGCTTCGGTAATGGCAACCCCGCGGACATCAACATTGCTGGCCAATATAGACAATGAAAGCGCGTAATATCCATGCCAATTACATGTGCATCAGCAGGCCAGTAATGCTCAAATGAAACTGGATCATCTGGAAAGCCGACAGCAGACACGTAGTTGGTCAGGGCATCGAACCAGACATAGATCACGTGCTCCGGATCGCCTGGGAAAGGTACGCCCCAAGGCTCCCTTGCTGGGTCCACTCGTCTGGATACGGAAAAATCTCGTAGACCCTGGCGAATCATCCCGAGTACTTCAGACTTTCGGACAGCAGGTACAATAAAATTTGCATGCTCTTGAATATGCTCAAGCAGTTGATCACTGTACTTTGAAAGAGCAAAAAAGTAGTTCTCTTCTTCCAGCCACTCGGGTATGATTGAGGGATGGTTTGGGCATCTGCCATTAACCAGATCCTCGTCCTGGTAAAACGTGTTATCGTTAGGACAATACCAACCCGAGTAGATCGATTTATAGATGTCTCCACGCTCCTGTGCTCTGCGAATCATCTCTTGTGAAGCCCGGAAGTGCCGTTCTTCTGTCGTACGGATCCAGCGATCATATGATATATCCAGTTTTGACCACGCCAGGCGAAAAGCTTTGTCCATGCTATCAGTCCAGGTGATGAGATCAACACTATTTGCTCTGGCAGCTTCCACGACATGTTGACTATTCTCGTCCAGTCCCATGCTGAAGTACGTATCATGTCCTTGCAAGCGATGGTAGCGAGCCATAACGTCGGCTGCTACTTTCTCCAGCGTGTGACCAAGATGCGGAGCTGCATTCGGGTAATCGATGGCAGTTGTAATGTAATAAGCTTTACTTTTCCTACTCGAATCTGAGCTACTAAACATATTTCACCTCCCTGAACATGAGTGTCGACAAAAAAAGAAAGGGGCGCAGGTCTGTCGCCTGCCTTAGGTGTCGCGAGGAGTCACACGCTACAGGAGCTTCACACCGCGCTTGAGCCCTCCTTACCAGGCTCAAAACGCTTCGGTAGACAGTTCTCGTGACAGTTTTAGCATAGCTCCCTCCTCCCTTGCCCGCATGCTACACGACCATAAAAAAGGGCCACCCCATACGGGTGGCCCTGCATGTGCTTCGTTGATTGACTCAGGTGGCAGAAGACAGAGGCAACTCTCCGCATGGGTTCCTGCGGCTGCGCATTTCAATAAGCATGATGTATACTGAACATGTATGCATGCTGTCACCTCGAGTCCTTTCTCTCACTATTATAACAGAAAGGTTGAGCGCGTCAAGCTCGACAAGAGAGTGGCGCGCGCTTCTATTTCTGGGCACAGGCAGGGGCGTGTTGAACAGTCACTGTTGTCTCGCTCCACCGCAGCCAGATCAGCGCGTGGTAGAACTGAGCTTCCCAGACGCTCCAGGTGTGATATCCTTGCTCTAGATCAAAGGTATAGTACAGGTGAAGCGCCGCAAGCTCCAGGATAAAGTGCTGCGTATCGCTGTAGTACGGCTGATCTTTGGTCGCAGCTCCCAGAAGGATGCGCAGCTTCCAGGCGCATGGATCGGTCGGCAGGACAGAGGCAGGGCTATTGGCTCTCATATAGGATGTGCTCTGACCCCAGATGCTCCCCTCGGCTGTATAGTAGCCTGCCAGCGAGATGACTGAGCCAAAGATATCGGGGTGATGAACTGCGATGTTCATTGCGCCGAACCCTCCCATGGAGAAGCCGCCGATTGCACGGTAGCCGGAGGTGGGGATCGTGCGGTACGTCTGATCGATCAAGCGCACCAGGTCAAAGGCCACGAAGTCTTCCATGCGTTGCTTCCCGTCAAAGCTGTTACCCCACTCACTGGTTTGTCCGCTCCGTCCATTCCCATCAGGAAAGATCATGATCAATTCAGGTATCTCTCCATGTCCGATCAGTGTATCAGCAGATTGTACCGCTTTGCCTCCCTCGATCCAATCGTATTCGCTCCCGGGAGAACCATGCAGCAGGTAGAGAGTGGGGTAGCGCCAATCCTGCGCTGCCGCATCACGATAGGATGGAGGAAGGTACACCAGGAACGATCGACGTTGCCCATTGAGCGCTGGGCTCAGCATGCTGTCCGCAATCAGCGTACCACGTGTGGCAAGTGCCGTGGGAGAGTGTATTCCGCTATCAGGTGAATAAAACAGGAGATTGCCAATGTCACTGCTCAGGAGAATGAGCCCTAGCAGCATGAAAAGATTTGCCCAGGCGAAGAAGAGATGCCAGGCGTTGCGTTGTTGCACTCGTTCTCTGATAAAGAGTTGATTCCTTGCCCGGTTGGACCTGAAAAGTGCGTGCCCAATCAGTTGCGCCAGTTGCCATATGGGATCAAGCAGCTCTTCATCTAAAGCTCTTCCCATAACTGCGCCTAGAAAGGCGCAGAGCAAGCCAGCAGCAAGGAGAACGGTAGTTGTATGTAACAAAGCGCTTGTATTGAGCATCTCAAGGTGCCCACCAGGATCGTAATGTGGCAACAGTTCCTCGTGAATGAATGGCACAATATAGCTAAAGCTATACACGATTCCGGCCCCAATCACAGTTCCCAAGCGTTGTCGACTCACCATCGCACTGATCAGGGCGGCACCAGCAATCAATAACAACGCGGTGA
This sequence comes from Ktedonobacteraceae bacterium, assembly GCA_035568795.1. Classification (GTDB taxonomy): domain Bacteria; phylum Chloroflexota; class Ktedonobacteria; order Ktedonobacterales; family Ktedonobacteraceae; genus DATMNR01. The sequence goes on along the minus strand of DATMNR010000169.1, from coordinate 293 downwards.
TCAAACTTGTTGTCAAGGGATCAAGGCCCACAGCAACTATGGGTGTGATGAGTGCAGTCATGACAAGTTGGGAAAAAAAGAACAAAGTTACGAGCAGTGCAATGCTTGACCCGATCAAGATACGCCAGAGTGGGGCATAGCGATGGAAGCGTGACGACCGTTCCATCTCAGGTTCTCTTTGTGTGTCCATAGAAAGTCCTCCCCGCTTGCGCCTCCAAAAAGCGAGGCGCAAGCGGGTGATGAGGTTAGCCTGGCTATCCCACCAGGATCATTGTTGTAAAAGCAATCAGTTT
>DATMNR010000168.1:0-15160 GCA_035568795.1 Ktedonobacteraceae bacterium | reverse complement strand
GCCAATAAAGGTCAGGTACGCCCGTACCGTATCGGCTCCATACTTCTCGATAAAATCGTCTGGAGCTACAACATTGCCGCGTGATTTGGACATCTTCTGCCCATCTGGCCCCAATACAATGCCCTGGTGGAACAATCGGGTAAATGGCTCATCAAAGTTCAGGTAACCCATATCACGCAGTGCCTTGATGAAGAAGCGAGCATACAGCAGGTGCATAACCGCATGTTCTGCTCCTCCTATATATTGATCGACAGGCAGCCACCGTTCCATTGCTTCTGCGCTCCATGCCTGCTTGTCGTTGTGTGGGTCAGCATAACGCAGGAAGTACCAGGATGAACAAATGAAGGTATCCATTGTATCAGCCTCGCGTGTAGCAGGTCCACCGCAAATGGGGCAGGTAGTATTTAAAAACTCTGGCTCGTAGCGCAGCGGCGATTCACCTGTTGATTTGAACTCTACATGCTCCGGCAGCAAAACAGGCAATTCATCCTCAGGTACTGGAACCATACCATCCTTGGAACAGTAGATGATCGGGATAGGTGTACCCCAATAGCGTTGTCGACTAATCAACCAGTCACGCAGGCGGTACGTCACCATGAACTTTCCAATGCCCTGATTCTCTATAAAACGTGTTATTCTTGCGATTGCCTCTTCGGCTGGCACACCATCGAAAGGACCCGAGTTGACCATTACCCCTAGATGCTCTTTTGCTTCTGTCCAGGTCGTGGTATCGCCTGGCTCTTCACCTTCAGGTCGAATAACCTCCCGTATGGGGATTCTGAACTTACGCGCAAACTCAAAGTCGCGCTGATCATGCGCTGGCACGCCCATGATCGCGCCTGCACCATAACCCATCAACACGTAATCGGCTATCCAGACCGGAACATGTTCACCGTTGATCGGATTGGTGACGTAACCACCTGTAAAAACGCCTGTCTTCTCTTTTTCAGTGCTCATGCGTTCAATTTCTGTCATCTGTCGCGCCTGGGTGACATAAGCCTCGACTTCAGCCTTGTGTTCAGGTGTTGTTATCCTCTCAACCCAGGGATGCTCAGGAGCCAGCACAAAGAATGTAACACCATAGATGGTATCTGGACGCGTAGTGAAAACAGGAATTTCTTCACGTTGACCATCGATCTCAGTATAGAAGCGAATCTCTGCCCCCTCGCTGCGCCCGATCCAGTTTCTTTGCATGGTCACTGTCTTTTCTGGCCAATCAATCTTTGAGAAATTCAGTAATTCTTCTGCATAGTCTGTAATCTTCAGCAGCCACTGATCGATCTCCTTGCGAATTACGACACTGCCGCAGCGTTCGCACGTTCCATTCGCCAATACCTGCTCATTCGCCAATGTCGTATTGCACCCTGGACACCAGTTGGCAGGCGCTTTTGTGCGATAAGCCAGCCCGCGCTTATAGAATTGCAGAAACAACCACTGTGACCATTTATAATAATCAGGCAGACAGGAAACCATCTCGCGTTCCCAATCCCAACCTGCGCCCATTAGGCGCAATTGTCTGCGCATCGTCTCGATGTTTGCCAGCGTCCAGGTGCGTGCTTGTATCCCACGCTTGATAGCGGCATTCTCAGCATTCAGTCCAAAGGCATCGAAACCAATGGGTTGCATAACATTATACCCATTCATACGCATGTAGCGACCAAATGCGTCACCGCCAGAATAGTTATACCAGTGACCGATATGCAGGTCACCAGAAGGATAAGGTAACATAACCAGGTTATAAAACTTTGGTTTAGATGAATCGTCAGGGGCATGATACAGTTGTTCAGCCTCCCATTGGGCCTGCCATTTTGCTTCAATTTCTTTAGGATTGAACTTTGTGCGTGTAATCATAAAAATGCTTCTCCCTAATAAAAAAACCTCTCATCCTAACGGGACGAAAGGCTTCTTCGTGGTACCACCCTGTTTTATCAAACTCAGACGAAATGGTGGACCTGAGGGGGCTCGAACCCCTGACCTCATCCATGCCATGGATGCGCTCTTCCAGCTGCGCTACAGGCCCAAAAAGAGTAGCTCATGATCAAAGTCTGCGATTGATACTCATTATATGCGATAACGGGCACTCCGGCAAGCACTAGGACTTATGATTGCTCTTTCACGCTTGCTGCTCGCAGGCGAGTTCGGTCAAATGATTTTTAGCTTTGCACCAACCAGCTACTCTCTGTTTTGAAGTGACCTACTACTCCTGCTCAACGCTAGTAATCTATCGATTTTTGTAAGGTACACTATACCATAAGTGTTTGCGAATTGCAACTCAATTTTGAGCTATCTTCTCCACACCTCCTGTAGGGGCGAGGGTGGTCCTTGCAGCACTGCTGAGTGCGTAGCACTAGACGCGACAGCGTCGTTGCAGTGCTGGATAGAGAACAGAGTGTAGAGTGGTTGGGTGGGCCTTTATGGTCGCCCGCCTTTCCTCTGAAAGACATAGATCCTCAAGCTCAAACATGCTTCGGCATTTTTAATGGTATAGTACATGGTGGAGATGAGGGGGCTCGAACCCCTGACCTCGACAGTGCGATTGTCGCGCTCTCCCAACTGAGCTACATCCCCGGCAAACAAGAGCATAACATATCAGGGAAGAGTTGTAAATAGAAATTTGATGCTGTGTTAATATCCTATGATATTGTCATGGAGGCCAAATCAACTCGTTTGCAATATAAATGTAGAAATCAAATCCGATAGTAGTAAAGGTAATTCACAAGTGCTATAGATGTTATAAGCGTTACAAGTGTTATAAGTGCGACAAAGGCGACAAGTGCGACAAGTGCGACAAGTATGATAATAGAAGCGCTGGTTTCAACTCTGGCTGATCTTGATTGGCTTTGAGTTTGCTGAAGTATTGATTATCGATAGTGATCTTCCTATAACTGCTATCGAGAGAGCGGGAGCTTCCCCAGGGCTTTTCGAAAGTCAAAGCGTGACAAGTAAGAGACGAAGAGCCTCAAGAGGGTGAGCCTGATAGAAACGCATCTGATTGGGAACATTGGGGACATGCAAGAAATCCATCAGAGCCAACACCGTGTTATTGAGAGCAGCCAGGACTTGGGGAGCACAGCCAGAGCGAACTTGAGAGTGATCTTCTCCCAGAGTCACATCACGACGATAATGCAGCCGATTTTCTATCCCCCAATGACCTCTGTTGAGCCCGAGGAGGCGCTCAGAAGAAGCCTGCGTGGGCGAGAGGCTGGTCAGACCATACACAAGCGTGGTGTGCCACACACCCTTTTTGAGAACGGTCCGTTCCAGGCGAAAGACTTGCCCCACCTCGGCCCAGTCACGTGCCAGGAACTCATTTAACTCGGTCGTTGCGATCAGCGTGCGTTTCTCGCGCGCGTCCGTGTCCTTTGTTGCAGGTACTGGCAAACGGCCAGCACCTGCGATCAGCTTCGGGATCATCCAAGAACAAGACCAGATCTTCACGCAAGGTCGATTGATTGTTCTTGGCGATCAGCACATAGTCGCCCCCGGCGCGGATCACTTGCCTGCACCAGTTCTTCTGGGTGTGCATGGCATCGGCGCTGTAGATGCGTCCCTTGATCAGTTCGGGTGTCACTAAGGCAGGCGCGGCACTGATTTCATTCTCTTTCGTCTGGACTGCCCGTTGAGCTAACACGGTTCCCGTCTTGACCTCATAGAGCGAGAGCAGATGCACCGACGGTTGAGTGGCTGCCTCGTGACCGAGCGTCCCGCGCATCGTTTTGCCATCCATGGCGATATGCGCACTGTGGTCACATCCCGCTTGAGTGGCTAAACGACTGGGTTCCTCCCCACAGCGCCGGCTCGTTTCCGCCCGCGTCAGGCACTCCTGCATCACCCGCGTCACGCGCCTCGCTCATCCAGGCGCTCCAGCACATAGGTATATGTCGAGGCGGCAGGCCACCTCGTCCGCTGCAGGTGCAATACTTCGTTGAGCCACGTCCCGCGCAGTTGCACCCATTGCGAGACTCCGCTCAGTTTCGGCTCTCCCATCAACGCGCGCCAGCACGATCAAGGTCAGAATCAAGGCCACGGGGTAGCGAATGCCGCGTTTACAGCGCCCATCTGTGATCTTCTCAAAGGCGGCATAGACACAATTTGCATCGACTTCGTACAGGCTCGCAGGTAGGTCCAGCTCAGGGGCATGTATGATATTGTCCATCAGGGCTCCTCGCTTTCTGGCTTCCTTTGGAGTTTTTGCCAGTATAGCAAGGGTGCCCTTTCTTTTGTAGCCGCTAGGACTTTCGAAAAGCCCTGGGTCATATGGTCACCATACTAGAAGCAGCACCCCGAACGTGTTATACTAATCAAGGAATTTTAAAAGATTCTTATTTCATCCACACGCTTGAACGTACGAAGCTACACAACAGAGGAGAAACAAAATACATACTATGGACGAACAGCAAGATACTGAACATAGTGACAGCAGTTACCAGAACAGTACTGGTGTGCAGGACATCAACATTGATGAGCAAAGATGGACCGACCAGGGCAATGCAGCCGCGCAAGAAGGAAATTATGAGGCTGCAGCAGAGGCTTTCCAGCATGCCGTTGATGCAAATCCCAATGATGCTCGTGCGCGTTATAACCTGGCCTTAGCCAGACAACTTCTCGATGATGCTGAGACCGCTATTGCTGGCTATCGCAGAGCTATCGACCTTGATCCGCAACTCATTGAAGCCTATATGAACCTTGGGAATCTTAGTAGCGAGCTTGGACTGCACGAAGAAGCTCTGGAGGCCTACCAGCAAGCTCTTGAGTTTGATCCCGACAACGACGAGCTTTATCTGAGTGTTGGAGATGCTTACCGCGTTCAAAACCTGTACGAGGATGCTATTCAGGCCTACCGGCAAGCTCTTATTCTCAATCTCGATAATGCTTCTGCGGCAGCTAACTTACGCGAGGTACGTGAACTTGTAAATGAGCAGATTCGCCGCATTGCGGTTCAAGAGAAACAGGTTGATGAAGATCCAAGTGATACATCACGCTATGCTGAACTCGTCAGCCTTTATCTCGATATGAGGCGCTTTGATCAGGCTCTTTCCGTAGCTAACCAGATGCTGGGACTCGATCCCGAGGAGCGTACAGTCTACGATACACTGGCTTCGGTTTACCAGTCAATCGGTGACCCGGACCAGGCAGCGGAAACGTATGCGCGTATCGTCACGCTTTCACCTGAAGACGCCGATGCCTGGGAGCATCTTGGCTCGTGGCGTTCCTTAGAAGGAAATAGAGAAGAAGCCATTCAGGCTTACGAACAGTCCGTTCAGCTTAATCCAAATCGCTATACCGCTCGCTTCAGCCTTGCAGAAGCGTACTTAGAAGCCGAGCGCTATGATGATGCTATAAACACCTATCAGGCATTGATTGATGCTGAAAGCAACCTTGACCCGGACGATCTTGCAGCAGCGTATGCCGGACTTGCTGACACCTATAATAGTATGGATCGTTTCGATGACGCGATTCAAACAAGCCAGGCATTACTTGAAAAATTCGAAGACGATCCAGAAGGCTACTACCAGCTTGCAACCGCATATGACGCGCTCGGTCGTCATGAAGAAGCTATTGAAAATTACCAGAATGCCATTGATAGTGACCCACTTAACGCCGATTACTACAATGATCTTGCTGATACCCTTCGTGAAGTAAAGCGTTATGACGAAGCTCTCGAAATGGCTCAACAAGCCATTGCTATGGATCCTTCCATGATCCTTGCCTACGAAACACTTTCACAAATATACGAGGAAATGGGTCAACCAGAAGAATCAGAAGCGGCCATGGAACAAGCGAACACTCTTCGCTCAGTCAGGGAATAAACAGGCAGAATTGTCCAGGCAATAAACTTGTCTGGACAATTCTATTGCATTAGCTGCTTTTCTTCAACAGCGTTAGCAAACACTTCGAAATCATCTACGCGCTGCTGGATATAATCATATAGAAGATCGTGGTTAAGCGTACTTGAGTCATGAACCAGCGTATCGCGCAGGTTCGTCAGTATCTCAAGTCGATAAGCCAGTGAATTTGGGATGATCTGCTGAGTAGCTACTACACTTAGAAGTTCGTGATAGCCTTCAGGTCGGCGCAATCCGAGTGAGGCCACAAGGATCCCACAGACTTGCAGACAAGACTCAATGGCAATTTGAAGGTATCGTTCAGCGAGTCCATAGACGCGATAGTCTGTCGTAAACTCTTCTTGTTTGGTTTTGCCGAGGTCTTTTAATATATAGACCGCTTCACGCAATTGCTTCAGTTGGCGTTGCACCAATTCTTTGTCCACCGCTAGTGCCTGCCCGTAAAGACGACGGCTTAAGGCCTGGTTCTGTATTTCGTCAAATTTTTTGAAGTCCAGGTAGTCCATAATTGCCTTCGTCTCAAAGGAGACACGCAATTTCTCATCCCGACTGAAGAGAATCTGTCCATATTTAATGACCTGTAGTTTAAGCAGAAGAGATGCCTGATTCAGAATGACCACGTCAATGCTATCGGACTCCAGTCTCTTTGCAAGCTCGCTAAAAAAGTAGAGCTGATAATCAAGGAATTGATCAGACTTGATCTGCTCGGTCAACAAAATTGCGATATCGACATCTGAGAGATGTCCGAACGAAGTGCGAGTTGAAAGTGACCCGGCCAGATAGGCAGCGTTAACGGGGCTTTGAGTGAAGAGTTGGTTGAGTTGAGAATGCTTCTCAAATAAGTTCATCAATAACCTCCTGGAGAAAACCCGTGGAAACCTTCAGATACAAAGATACTTTTCTCCGGGAATAACTATGACTACTTACAACTGTACCACAAAAAAATCAAGAGCGTAAGCCTTTATACTGCTCTGTTGCTTTCAAACAGATGCAAATCAGAGTTTACAATCTCAGCCTTCGACCCACTCCTCTCCATTCATAGCTACTTCTTTCTTCCAGATAGGCACTGTCGTTTTGAGTGTATCAATGATATAGCGACATGCTTCGAAAGCTTCTGCCCGGTGTGGAGTTGCTACGACAATAATAACACTTGCCTCCCCAATCTCAAGTCGTCCAATGCGATGTGCGACCGCGACACGATCAACATTCCAACGCCTTTCAGCTTCGGCAATAATTTCGCGAATTTGTTGTATTGCCATCTCTGGATACACATCATATTCCAGATAGCGAACCTGCTTACCCCGCGCCTTGTCACGTACCACACCTTCAAAGACAACAATGCCTCCAGCACCAGGATCTGTAACGGAGGCAATAAGAGCATTGCGATCAAGCGGCTCCCCAGTAATCTGAATGAATGGCTCCAAAATAGACATACCTGACCTTCTAATGTGTCCCACCTCCTACAGGAGGGATGAAAACAACCTCATCGCCCTCATGGAGTGGTGCATTTCTGGGTACATAGCTATGATTTACGGCACATGCAGATCGTTCCATGACGGGTTGCAGGCGAGGATAACGGACGAGGAGTAATGCGCGTACATCGGCAACGCTAACATCATCGTCCACCATCAACATTTCCTCATTTTGCCCAACAATTTCACGAAACGATGCAAAATAACGCAAGTGAATCTTCATAGCAGTATTATAGCATAGCTCATAAGCTACTGATGTAGTTATAGATAAGGGGCTTACTTCATGCTTCAGCTTAAAAAGGCATAGCACTACTAAGTGTGGAACGAATGCTGCTTGCCAAAACGAAAAAAGTACACTCGTTCCACCCGCTCATACTAGTACTATACTAACCACCCAGGAGAGATACCAGAGAACTCACCTTTGGAGTCCCTGCACCAGTAACAGCATCCCATCCTGTTCCGGCAGGATAGCCAGGAACTATGATAGGTTTGCCGTTATTATCAAAGGTAGTCGTGGTATTATCACCAGTTGTGATATCGTTGAACCCTCTTGAATAGTTGTCACTCCCCAGGAGTCTATAGATACCGCCGTTCAAGAAACCTAAACGCTCTCCCACAGCCTGATTAGCAAGTGCTACAATACCTGCCCATGCGGGCGAGCCCACGCTTGTTCCGCCAACTGGAATGATTAGGGTTTGCCCAAAAGCACTCACAACCACTGGCACACCCGTCAAAGGATCAGCTACAAAAGCGACATCGGGCACACCACGGAAAGCACCGATACCTGGGATGCCATCTTGATAAACTGGCCGCGCGAAAACGGTGCTGAAACCGCCACCTGTGGCACCAGCACCATTATTCCACTCATTCCAGGTTGTCTCACTCTCGTACTGACCGGTATTCACATCGGCATTCAATGTGGTTCCTCCCACACTTGTCGCGAGTGGATCTGCCGCAGGAACACTAACCCCTTTGGCAAGTGTAATTTGAGAGCCAGAGCATGATATAGCTAAATCGCCATCATCACCTGCCGAGGCAAGCACCGTGATATGCTTCAAGCGAGCCTCTTGAAAGACATGCTGTTCAGCTTGAAGATAGGCGGATCCTACACAGCTTTCACCAACGCCAAAGCTCTGCGAGATCACATCACCGAGATCATTATCGACAGCGTATTTCGTGACGCGAAGTAGGATTGCATCGAAATCTCCAGGACTTTGAGCTTGACTGGTATCACCCAGGACGAGATCAATCGTTGCATCAGGTGCAATCGCATGCGAAATCTCCACATCCAAAGCTGTCTCTATGTATGCATTGGGGTCAAATGGGGGAATACCAAATGGGGCGATCACATTGATCTTCGGATCTTTGAGCCCATAGAGAGCATCATAGAGATGCACATCAGCACTAAAGGTTGGGCTTGTCGAGCCATCAATAAGCACAATGGTACGTCCTTTGCCAGTGATACCAGCTTTGAGCAATTTCTGGATGTTATAAGCCTTTCGGATCTGCTGCGGGCTGAAGCAACGAGGAGGTACAGCACTGATCAGGCATGGGGGTATTTGTCCCTGACCTACTGAATTGAAAGAGATTTTCTGAGCATACTTCCAGAGAGGGCGTACCCCAAAGAGTTCTGCTATACTCCATCCTTTCTTTGCACTGGCGGCTTGAGCAAATACATTAGGCGAGAAAGTGCCCAAGGAAATGCTTAGCAATGCAACCAGTATAACTACAGAACAGAGAAGCCGCCGTCGGTAGCGAGAGATCCTCATGAATAGTTTCTCCTTACGCTATGAGGTGAGTAGAGACAACAATGGTCATAGCTCAACGATATACGTCGTACTGCGTACTGGGAATAAGTAAACAAGCAAAGAACAATCAACTTGTGAAGTTTCGCACCTCCTTCCATAAGGGTTTTGCAGGTTGATACAGATATTTCTGGTACCTGAAAGTTCAGACGCAGAGAGGATGGTAAATTAGTGGTCGAGTTCGGACAAAGGTTTTAGGAACGATTGAACGCTACAATTAACAATCAAACGTGGATGATTTAAAAGAAGATCAGTTTTCCCCTGTAGTAGTATACATAATTTTTCAGCAAAAAAGAAGTGATCGTGTTTATTAAACGTGGTACCAGGGCGCAATTCATTGCGCCCCTATATCTATTGCTGAACGAGCTTAATGCAACTGATAGATTTCTTCAAACTTGCTGGTCAGGTAACGTGTAAAGAATGTTGGATCGGGAGGTTCTCCGGTCACACGCTCCATCAAGGTATCGGGTTGATAGATAGCACCAAAGGCATACATATTTTTACGCAGCCATTCCAGAATAAACGCTGTATCGCCGCTTGCCAACCGCTGATCGAAATTGGAGTAATGCTTTCGAAGGGCTGAGTAAATTTGCGCGCTGTAGAGATTACCCAGCGTATAACTCGGAAAGTAGCCAAAGCCAGATGACCAGTGAATATCTTGTAATACACCCTCCGTATCGCTGCTCGGTTCGATGCCCAGGTATTCGCGATACTTTGCATTCCAACGTCCTGGTAGCGATTCAATAGCAAGATCGCCATTGATCATTGCCTTCTCCAGCTCATACCGCACGATGATATGCAGGTTATAGGTTACCTCATCAGCCTCGATACGAATCAGACTGGGTTTCACCCTGTTCAGCGCGCGGGCGAATGTGGCAGCCTCAATTGCAGCAAAGTGTTCTGGAAAAGCCTGTTGCACAGCAGCAAATTGACCCTGCCAATAAGCCTCTGAACGTCCTATGGCATTTTCCCACAGGCGTGATTGCGATTCATGCGCTCCCATCGAAGCGCCTCCCGCAAGAGGAGTGCGTACAAGCGTAGAAGCGCTACCCTGCTCATAAACGGCATGGCCACCTTCGTGTATTGCAGCCATCACCGACGACTGGATGAAATGCTTGTCCGGATGAACGGTGAGACGCACGTCAAACGGGCTGCCAAAGCTTGTGGTGAAAGGATGTGGCGAAACAGCAATGCCACCGTGTGAGAAGTCATAACCCATACCGCGCAGCAAAACTTCGGATAATGCTACTTGCTGCTCTTCTGAAAACTCGCCTTGTAAACAGGTGTCATCTACAATAAACCCACTTGCCTCAATACGCCGTAATAAGGTCGTGCTTACCTCGCGTACAGGAGCAAACAGTTTATCTAACGTACTTGCTGTCATGCCCGGTTCAAATAGATCCAGGAGCGCATCGTAACGAGACTCAGCATAACCGATGTGATCCGCAACTTCTCGCTGCAAATCAACTGTGCGACTTAACCAGGGCGCAAAACTGGCGAAATCGTTGTGTTGCCTGGCACGTCTCCATGCTTCAAAACTACCGGCCTGTACGCGAGCCATTTCCTCAACCAGTTTGCGAGGTAACTTCGTTGAGCGGTCATAGTTGCGTTGCGCCTCACGCACCAATCCACGATCCGCATCAGTATAGTCTAATCGATTGATTACTGCATTCAATCTATTGAGCAGGGTACCCAGCCGCTGATTTGTCCAACGTTCATGTAGCACTCCCTGTAGTGTTGCCGATTGGAAGCCTCGCACTTCACCTGCCCCTTCCGGCATCTCAGTATTTTGATCCCACTCTGCCAGGCTACCTAAAGCTTTGAGATCTTCAATTTCATGCATATAATCCAGTAATTCAGTGATGCCTGCATCCCCGTTTGTAAATCGGGGGATCATCGTCTCCTGTTCAAGCATAGTTAACCTTTCTCCTGCGAATAGAGGGAGATTATTGCGCTCTCCTAAGAACAAATTCAGCCAGTGTACGTACAGCCACCCCTGTAGCTCCATGTTCCTGATACGGCTTTTTCGTATCTATAAAATCAGTACCTGCTATATCCAGGTGAGCCCATCGTGAGTCACCTACGAACTGCTCAAGAATTTTGGCAGCTGTTACCGCTGAGGCGTATTTTCCGCCGGTTTGCTTGATATCAGCAATATCACTCTGAATAGCCTCTTTATACTCGTCATCCAGGGGCATAGGCCAGAACTTCTCACCCTCGATCTGCCCTGCTGCAATAATATCGTTACAGAGTTTATCATCGTTAGAGAACATACCAGACATCACGGAGCCAAGCGCGACGACAATACCACCAGTTAATGTTGCCACATCAATAATTGGGGATAAGCCATTTTTTACTGCATAGGATAATGCATCAGCCAGCACCAGCCGTCCTTCGGCATCTGTATTGACAATCTCAATCGTTTTTCCATTCATGATGCGCAAGATATCTCCTGGACGATAGGCGGTTCCGCTCGGCATATTCTCAGTTGTTGGCACCAGTGCCGTAACGTTTATGACTGGTTTTAACGCAGCGATTGCATGCATTGCCCCAATCACAGCCGCTGCTCCTGCCATATCACCTTTCATCTGATGCATACCTTCAGGAGATTTGAGAGAAATACCGCCGGTATCAAATGTAATGCCCTTGCCAACCAGAGCGATGCCCTGATTTTCACTTCCAGGAGCACCGTGATAACGCAGGATAATGAATTTAGGAGGTTCAGCACTCCCTTGTGACACGCCTAGTAACCCACCCATTCCCATTTCTTGCATCTCAGGTCGATCCATTACCTGGCATTCAAGTCCATATTGCTTTGCCATAGCGCAGGCTCGATTAGCAAGTTCCGATGGGGTTAATACATTGGGTGGCTCATTCACGAGATCTCGCGCATAGTTCGTAGCTTCAGCAAGAGCAATACCCTCATCAACAGCCTGACCAAGCATAGTTTTACTTGCATTATTCGCCAGAAGATTGATTCTGGTAATTCCCTCTCCATTTCCGTTCGAATTCGCCAGTTTATACTTTTTAAAAGTATACAGACCCAAAAGCGCCCCCTCTACTTCTGCCCGTACGCTGTTGTTCAGGTCGATATTCCATTCCTCTGAGTGAAGTGCGAGAGAAATCTGGTGTGCTCCAGTTTGTTGCAGATGACGAGAAGCTATAGCACTGGCGCGACGAATTGAGTGTGTATTCATCTTCTCTTGAATCCCTAAACCCATCACAACAATCCGTCTTGCGGCCAATTTACCCATGGGATGTAGAGTAATCATCTCTCCCAAATCAGCTTTGAACTCTCCATCGTCATACATAGTCTGTAGAAGGCCACTCAACAGACTATTGACTTCCTTCGCTTTTTCAGCCAGTAGTAACGCTTTACTTTGTTGTCCTACCTTTTTGTAGGACACACCTATCACCAGCGCATCGCACTGCATATCTTCTACACGTTGTTCTATAAAGCGAACTTCCATAACGAACAATCTCCCAGTTCATTCTCAACAATACTTCCCCAAAAGAGATTGACCGGCCATGCAATCAGAATGACCGGCCAGAGATCACATTCAGTGCCTTCAATCATATCAAATTCTTGCAAATTGCGCTACAATTTGCAGAAATGTATACATTTACTCGCGAGGCAGTAATCTATCCACTACCTCTAATAATTGACGCGGCTTAAAAGGCTTTGTTAAATATTCATTGCAGCCTATTTGCATTGCTGCCTCGCTTTCATCATTCAAGGCGTATGCAGTTACGGCTACAATCGGTACATTTGCCAATGCGGGACGTTCACGAATTAACTGCGTCGTACGGTAACCATCGAGCACTGGCATTGAGAGATCTGTGAGAATCAGGTCTACATATTCTCTGTCAAGTATATTCAGTGCTTCCTGACCATTTGAAGCAGAAATACAGCGATAGCCACGAGTGGATAGGACCCGCTCAATCAGTAAACGGTTTGAAACTTCATTCTCTATAATGAGAATTGTAGGTTGGCGTGTGCCAGGTGTTGTGACTGGCGGCATCGGTGTGTTCATCATTCACATCTTCCAATTTCTTGTATCTTCATCTGATTAAGCCGCGATACATTCTAGACGAAGAAGTTCACTACTCTCAAACTCGTACCCTGGCGGTAGAAGCTACAGGTAAAGTAAACGAAAAGGTCGAACCCTGTCCCACAACACTTTCCACAGAAACTTCGCCTCCTTGCAACTCGATCAATTTCCGGGCAATCGTTAAACCCAGACCTGTCCCACCAAAGCGGCGCGTGGTACTGCCATCGGCCTGACGAAATGCTTCAAAAATATAATCAAGCGCCGCTGGCGAAATACCAATACCAGTATCACTGACTGAGATACGCAGCATATCGTAACGATCAAGTAACGCACATTGAATAGTTACCCCGCCTCTCTCTGTAAACTTTAAGGCATTGGAGACCATATTAATGACGACCTGGTGTATACGCTGGCTATCAGCCAGAACCAACGGTAGCGAATCTTCCATTTCTAGTGTCAGTAGCAGACCCTTATTGCTTGCCATTGGCTTTAGTTGGTTTACAACCTCCATCAAGCCTGTCTCTAGCGCAAGTGGTTCAACTTTGACCTCCAAACGATCAGCTTCGATTTTCGAGAGATCCAGCATATCGTCTACAAGGCGTGATAGATCTTCCGCTCGACGCACGATAAACTGGATATGTTCTTCCTGTTCAGCCGTGAGTTCTCCTTCAACAAACCCTTCTAATATTAACGCACCATAGCTGATGATACTGTGTAATGGGGTACGTAATTCATGGGTAACAGTAGCAAGGAATTGTGACTTCAGATGATTTACACGCTCAAGAGCCGCATTTTTATCTTTCACTTCGGCAAAAAGGAGCGCATTTTGAATCGCCATTGCTGCCTGAATCGCCGCAGTACTCAACAAAAACGTGTCACGCCGACTAACCTGGTAGGGCTTATCGCCATACAATACGATTGCTCCAATAACTTGATCTTGTAACAAGAGAGGCACGGCAATAACTGAATAATAGCCTGCTTCCAATGCCATGCGGGCCCATGCTTCACCTCGCTCCTGGTAGATCATTTGTATATCTTCGCCGTAGGCAATTTTCTGCTTCTGCATAGACATGCGCGCCAGAATCATATCAACATCACGCAGAGCAGGTCTTGGAATGCGTGGGACACGTATCGCGACATGCTCAGTTTGAGGAGCGAGCTTGGGTACTCGTATAGCTGAGCGTTTCCCGCTCGATGTTGGGTCAGAGCGTTTTGCTGGAACTGCTATCGCTGCCATTTTAGTAGTTGCTGTCATTGTGATATCTCCAGTAGGGTCCGTATGCACTGTAACAGCACCACTTTGAGACGACGAGTCGACGACTGGAATGGATCCATTGGAATTCTGTTGATTAGACCACCGGGCCACCGCCCAGGGAGATTGCATCTCGCGCCCATATAAAAGCAATGCTACGCCTTTTGCTTGCATAATATGGCCAAGACGAGAGACAATCTCCCCCAGTAGAGCCTCAAGGTTCAAGGTCGAGATGAGCACATCACTCATCGCCAGCAGATCACCCATTTGCCTGGTGATAACATCGCTTTCATTTTCTCGTGTACTTAGAGATTCCGATAAAAGGCTGAATGAGCGAGACAGCATCGACAACTCGTCAATTGTTGAGGCCGCAAGTTCTGTATCTCCATTATCGGCTACTAGAGCTGCTACTTTACCTTGCAACCGGCGTATAGGACGCACGAAGAATGTCCTTGCAACCAGGGCATAACCAGTCACACCAAGAGCGATGATAAAGACGGCCAGGCCTATCATAATCAGTATAGCCCGCTCTGCATGAGCAGTAATGCTATATAACGGCTCGATATCCACAACTACCAATGAGGGTGAACTACTAGATAGATTCTGAGCTTGTACGAGTTCGGACCTGGTCAGATAATGATGCTCATTTCCATCAATAGTATTAAAGGTATCTGGTGTACAAAGCTCACTTCCTGAAACACGCTGATCCAGCTTATCAATATTGCTTACAGTT